>NZ_DAIUCK010000023.1:0-34163 GCF_036846205.1 Rhabdothermincola sp.
CCTCACCCCTCACTCCCGAACTGTTCATGTCTACGCGGTTGGAGGCCGCGGATCGCTGAACAGTTGGGATGGGGGTCGAGCACATGTCGAGCTGTTCATGTCCACGCGGTTGGAGGCCGCGGATCGCTGAACAGTTGGGATGGGGAGATCTGACGGCCCGTCACATTTGGCCTAATCTGACGGGCCGTCACGTCCCGGGCCGGGGTCCGATCGAGGTGGGAAGGGGAGCCGAAGCGTGCATCTCGCGTACACGCCCGAGCAGGAGGCGCTGCGCCAGGAGCTGCGGGCGTACTTCGCCCGGATCGTCACCCCCGAGGTCGAGGAGGAGATGGCCCGCGGTGAGATGGGCGGGCCCCACTGCCTCGAGGCGGTCAGGCAGATGGGGCGCGACAACTGGCTGGCGGTGAGCTGGCCTGAGGAGTACGGCGGCCGCAACCTCTCGCTCGTCGAGCAGTTCATCTTCTTCGAAGAGGCCCACGGTGCGAACGCACCGGTGCCGTTCCTGACCGTGAACACCGTCGGCCAGACGATCCTGCAGTACGGCACCGAGGAGCAGAAGCGATGGCTGTTGCCGGGGATCCTCCGCGGCGAGACCCACTTCGCCATCGGCTACACCGAGCCCAACTCGGGCACCGATCTCGCCTCGCTCCAGACCCGGGCGGTTCGCGACGGTGACGAGTGGGTGATCAACGGGCAGAAGATCTTCACCAGCCTGGCGGGCTTCGCCAACTACATCTGGCTCGCGGCCCGCACCGACCCGGACGCCCCCAAGCACAAGGGCATCACGATCTTCGTGGTCCCGACCGACACTCCCGGCTTCTCCTGGCAGCCCATCGAGACCCTCGGCGGCGCCGACACCACCTACACCTTCTACGAGGACGTGCGGGTGCCCGATGCCAACATCGTCGGCGGGCTGAACAACGGGTGGAGCCTGATCACCAACCAGCTCAACTACGAGCGGGTGTCCCTGGCCATCCCCGCCTGGGCAGGCCGGATCTTCGAGAAGGTGGTCGCCTGGGCCAAGGAGCACCAGACGCCCGACGGCGAGCGGGTGATCGATCAGGAGTGGGTACAGATCTCCTTGGCGCGCTGCCGGGCGAAGATCGACTACCTGACGCTGCTGAACTGGAAGGCAGCGACCTCCGACCAGCTCGACCCGGCACTGGCCTCGGCGACGAAGGTCTACGGCACCGAGATGTACATCGAGGTCTACCGGGCTCTGATGGAGATCCTCGGCCAGGCCGGCTACCTGCGACGGCACTCGCCCGGCGCGGTGCTCGCGGCCCACCTGGAGCGGGCCTACCAGGGCACCCTGATTCTGACCTTCGGTGGTGGCACCAACGAGATCCAGCGGGATCTCATCGCGCTGTTCGGCCTCGGCATGCCGCGCACCCCCCGGATGTAGGAGCGGGAATGGACTTCACCTTCACGGAGGAACAGCAGGCGATCGCCGACCTGGCCGGCCGGATCCTGGGCGACCGGGTGACCCATGAGCGCCTCACCGCGATGGCCAGGGCGAACCAGTCCCTCGATACCGAGACCTGGAACGAGCTGGCCAAGGCCAACCTGCTCGGCATCTGCCTGCCCGAGCGCGACGGTGGCAGCGGGTACGGCATCCTCGAAGCCTGCCTGGTGCTGGAGCAGGTCGGCCGCACCGTGGCCCCGCTCCCGTACCTGGCGACCGTGGTCAGCGGGGCCATGCCCATCGCCCGCTTCGGTTCGGACGAGCTGCGGGCCCGGATCCTGCCCGGGGTGGTCGACGGTTCCCTCCTGCTCACCGCGGCCCTCGGCGACCGGCACGAGGTCACCGCTTACCCGGACGGTGGCGGCTGGCGGCTCGAGGGGGACGCGTGGTTCGTCCCGTGGGCCGAGCAGGCCCGGTACGTGCTGGTGCCCGCCCGTACACCGGCCGGCGAGGTGCTCGTCGGTGTGGTGGAGCTGGATGACACCGCCGTCTCGCTCGAGCCGCTGCTCACGACGTCCAGGCTGCCCGAAGCCCACCTCACCTTCGCGGGGGTGTCGGTGGGCGCGACCGACATCCTCGGTGACGTGCCCGGTGGCCGGCAGGTCCTTGACTTCATCGTCGACCACACCACGGTCGGTCTGTGCGCGTTGCAGGCCGGCGTCAGCGAGGGCGCGCTCCGTCTGACGGCGAGCTACACCTCGGAGCGCCATCAGTTCGGCAGCCCCATCGCCACCTTCCAGGCGGTCGCGCATCGCGCGGCAGACGCGTACATCGACACCCACGGGATCCGCTTCACGATGTGGCAGGCGGCCTGGCAGCTCGCGGCCACCGATGCCGGCGAGTGGCCTTCGGCGGCCGACGCCATCGACGTGGCGAAGTACTGGGCCGCCGACGGTGGTCAGCGGGTGGCTCATGCCGCGCAGCATCTCCACGGCGGGATCGGTGTCGACATCGACTACCCCCTGCACCGCTACTTCCGTTGGGCGAAGCACCTCGAGCTGACGCTCGGCGGTGCGACCACTCACTTGCGAGCCCTCGGCGCGAGGCTCGCGGCTGAGCCGGCATGACGGGTCGATGCCGATGGCGTCGCGCCGGACCATCAACGGACCATCCACGAACCGGCTGCACTAGGGTGCGGTCTCTTCACCTCGGAGGGGGATGATCGGTGAAAACTCGTCTGCTCGCCGTGGGCCTCGTCCTCGCGTTGGTCGCCGCCGCGTGCGGCTCGCGTGCGTCGCGGCAGGAGGTCCAGTCGGCGGATGCCAACTCGGGTCTCTCCGGCAATGCCCAGAACAGCACCGGCGGCCCGGCAGCCGGGCCTGGAGGGACGAGCCAGCCGGGCATGTTCGGCACCCTGCCCTCCCCATGCGGGCCCGGTGACGCATCCGGGGCGACCGATGTCGGCGTCACCGACACCGAGATCAAGGTGGTGACCATCGCGGATCCGGGTGGGGCCAAGCCCGGCCTCAACCAGGGCGTGTTCGACTCCATGAAGGCGTTCGAGAAGTGGTGTAACGAGCAGGGGGGCATCAACGGACGCAAGCTCAAGGTTGAGCTGCGCGATGCCAAGCTCAGCGAGTACCAGGCACAGGTGAAGTACGGGTGCGAGAACGCGCTGGCGCTGGTGGGCAGCATGGGCGTGCTCGACCAGACCGGCGCCCAGGACCAGGTCGACTGCGGCCTGCCCAACGTGGCCGCGGCGGCGGTGAGTCCCGAGCAGACCGGCGCGGACTTCACGTTCCAGCCCTTGCCGAACCCGGTGGACTCGTACCTGGTTGGCCCGGCGCAGTGGGTGGCGAGGACCTACCCGGATGTCATCAAGAACGCTGCCGCCCTGCGGACGAAGCTGAGCATCACTGAGATCCAGAGCAACCGTCTCATCGAGGCCTACAAGACGGTGGGGTTCAACTTCACCTACGTCGACTCGGCGAACATCGGTGAGACGAACTGGGCGCCGCTCGTGCTCTCGATGAAGAACCAGGGGGTCACGTACATGACGCTGACCTCCTCGTTCGAGGAGATCATCCCGCTCCAGCGGACGATGGACCAGCAGGGGCTGCACCCGGTGGTCGAGCTGGAGGCGAACTTCTACAACCTCAAATACCCGCAGCAGGCCGGGTCGGTCGCCGACGGTACGTTCGTGCGGCTGACGACCTGGCCCTTCGAAGAAGCCGACCAGAACCCGGCGATGGCCGAGTACCTGCGGGCACTGAAGGCCGCGGTGCCCAACGCCGAGCCCGAGCTGCTCGGGGTCCAGGCCTGGTCCGCGGCGCTGCTGTGGGCCACCGCGGTGAAGGAGCTCGGCTCCGACGTGACCCGCGCCGGACTGATCGAGAAACTCTCCCAGATCCACCAGTGGGACGGCGGCGGCCTGCACGGCACGAGCGATCCGGGAGCCAACAAGCCGGCCCCCTGCTACATCATCATGAAGGTCGAAGGCGGGGGGTTCGTGCGCCAGTACCCCAAGCCCGACACCGACGCCGCGGTCTACGACCGCGGGCACGGCTTCGACTGCAGCCCCTCGAACATCGTGGCACTCACCGGCAACTACGGCTCAGGGGCAAAGGCCGAGCGGTAGGAGCACGCCGTGAGCGACTTCGTCTCCTTCACCATCCTGGGTCTGGTGACCGCGTCGGTGTACGCGGTGGCGGCGAGTGGCCTGGTCGTCACCTACACGACCTCGGGCATCTTCAACTTCGCGCACGGGGCCATCGGGATGATGGGCGCGTTCATGTACTGGCAGCTCCTCGACTGGGGGGTGCCGACCGTCCCGGCCATCGCCCTCGTGCTGGTGGTCTTCGCGCCGGCCTTCGGGGCCCTGATCGACCGGGTGATCATGCGGGGTCTCGAAGGCACCTCCGAGGTGACCAAGACGGTGGTCACGGTCGGCCTGCTGTTCGGGCTGATCGCGCTGGCCCCGATCATCTGGCCGCCCACCCGTAACCGGGTCGTCGGCGAGTTCTTCGGAGGGAGCAAGTTCCAGCTCGGCGACGTCTTCGTCTCGTATCACCAGGTCGTGGTCATCCTCGTCGCCGGTCTGGTCGCGGTCGGGTTGCGCCTGCTGCTGTACGGCACCCGTACGGGCATCGCCATGCGGGCCGTCGTGTCGAACCGGGATCTCGTCCGGCTCAATGGTGGCCGGCCCGGGCGCTCGTCCGCGGCCAGCTGGGCGCTGGGCTCCGCGCTCGCCGCCCTGTCCGGGATCCTCATCGCGGACCGGCTGGGCCTGGAGGTGATGGCGCTGACGCTCCTGGTGGTGAACGCGTACGCGGCAGCGATCGTCGGCCGGCTCGTGAGCCTGCCGATGACCTTCCTCGGGGCGGCCATCCTCGGCCTCGCACAGTCCTACGCCGTGGGCTATCTCCCCCAGAACCCCGACTGGCTGCCCGACGGCATCGACCTCGTGACCTCCCTGCGACTCGCCATCCCGGTGGTGATGCTGTTCATCGTCCTGCTGGTACTGCCCCAGGCGCCACTGCGGGCCCACGGGATCGTGCGCAGCCGGGAGATCGTGGCCCGCCCCACCATGCGCAGCGCCCTGGTGGCGGCGGCGGTCCTCGTCATCGGGGTCGGAGTGGTGTCCAGCTTCCTCGATGCCTCCCAGACGATCTCGTGGAGCAAGGGGCTGGCCCTGGCCATCATC
This sequence comes from Rhabdothermincola sp., assembly GCF_036846205.1. Classification (NCBI taxonomy): domain Bacteria; kingdom Bacillati; phylum Actinomycetota; class Acidimicrobiia; order Acidimicrobiales; family Iamiaceae; genus Rhabdothermincola; species Rhabdothermincola sp. Next base: position 5,109 of record NZ_DAIUCK010000023.1, read on the forward strand.
ATGCTGTCGCTCGTGCCGCTCACGGGATACGGCGGCCAGATCTCACTCGCTCAGATGAGCTTCGCCGGCCTCGGGGCGTACGCCATGGCCACGTGGGGACCCGGAGGCAACCCCATCGGGCTCCTGGCCGCCTTCGCGCTGCCCGCGCTCGTCGGCGCCCTGGTGGCCCTGCCCGCGGTGCGGCTCCGGGGCATCTACCTGGCACTGGCCACGCTGGCCTTCGCGGTGTTCATGGATCGGGTGGTGTTCACCCAGGACGCCATGTTCCGTGGCGGCTCGAAGGCCATCGCCCGGCTCTCGTTCCTCGGGTTCGGCTTCGAGAGCGACCGGGCGTACATGATCCTGATGGCGTTCGTGTTCGCCGGTCTCGGAGTGGGCGTGGTCTGGTTGCGACTCGGGCCGTTCGGGCGGCGCTTGCAGGCCATGAAGGACAGCCCCGCCGCGTGCGCCACACTCGGTCTGAACCTGACGGTGACCAAGCTGCAGGTCTTCATGCTCTCGGCCGGCATCGCCGGTATCGGTGGGGCCATGCTCGGCGGACTCCAGAAGACCGCGACCGTGAGCCAGTACGACACCCTGCAGAGCCTGCCCGTGCTCCTGATGGCGGTGGCGGGCGGTATCGGCATGGTGAGCGGTGCACTCCTCGGCGGGCTGCTCTATGCGTCGTTCCCGATCATCGCGGGCGCGATCCCTTCGCTCGCCAACTTCCTCCTGGTGGCACCAGGTCTGATCGGCATCAGCCTGGGTCGTAACCCGAACGGCCTGATGAACGAGATCCTGGTGGGCACGGAGGCGCTCCGCCACCGGCTCCGAGCCGGACGAGCGGAGCCGGCCGCAGCGCCCGAGGAGCCCCGACGACCGCTCTGGCCCATCGGCCCGGTGATGGACGTCGAGATGCTCGGTATCGACCGGCCGTTCACCGCTGCCGATCTGGCCCAGATCGACCTGATGCTCGGCGTCGACGAGGAGGAGCTCGCCCATGGCGCTCCTCGAGGTTAGGGAGATCACGGTCAGCTACGGCGGTCAGCGGGCGGTGGACCAGGTGTCGCTCGAGGTCGAGGTCGGGCGGGTGACGGGGTTGATCGGGCCGAACGGCGCGGGCAAGACCACGTTGTTCAACGCCATCACCGGGCTGCTCACCCCGCTGTCGGGACGGGTGATCCTCAACGGCATCGACGTCACCGAGTCGGCACCCCACGACCGCGCGCAGCGGGGTCTGGCCCGCACCTTCCAGCGGCTGGAGCTGTTCGGCTCGCTGACCGCCAGGGAGAACCTCCAGGTCGCGGCCGAGATCCCGAGGCGTTGGGGCTCGCACACCGAGAGCGCGGAAGCGAGAGTCGAAGCGGTCATTGAGCTGGTCGGGATGCACGCCTTCGCCGACACCAGGGCCGACGTGTTGACCACCGGTCAGGCCCGGCTCGTCGAATTGGCCCGCGCGCTGGTGACGAAGCCCAAGGTGCTGCTGCTCGACGAGCCCGCCTCCGGGCTCGACGCGACCGAGACCGAGGAGTTCGCCCGCCTGCTCACGACGCTGGCGAGCAACGGCACTGCGCTGCTGCTGGTGGAGCATGACATGGCGCTGGTGATGCGCACCTGCCAGCGGATCTTCGTGCTCGACCACGGGCGCCTGATCGCCGACGGGCCACCCGAGCAGATCCAGCACGACGACGCCGTCATCGAGGCCTACCTCGGACCGATGGGGGTCGAGGTATGAGGGTGGACCGGTGAGTGCCCGCGCCACCGCCGAGGCACCGCCGCTGCTGGAACTGCGCGGCGTGCACGCGGCGTACGGTCGTATCGAAGTGCTCCACGGCGTCGACCTGTCGGTACCGGAGGGGAGCGTGGTCGCGCTGCTCGGCCCGAACGGGGCGGGCAAGACCACGACGATCAGCGTGTGCAGCGGGCTGATGGTGCCCACCAAGGGGTCCGTGTACGTCGCCGGGCGCCGGGTGAACGGTGCCTCGCCGGATCAGCTGGCGAGAGCCGGCCTCTGTACCATCCCCGAAGGGCGAAGCGTTTTTCCGAACCTGACGGTCGAGGAGAACCTGGCGATGGTGACCTTCGCCGGGCGGCGATCCTTCGCCGAGGTCTCGGACGAGACCTACGGGCGGTTCCCGCGTTTGAAGGAGCGGCGCCGACAGCTGGCGGGCACGCTCTCAGGTGGTGAGCAGCAGATGCTCGCGTTGGCCCGGGGGCTGGCCAGCGATCCAGCGTTGCTGCTGCTCGACGAGCTCTCGATGGGGCTGGCGCCGCTCATCGTGGAGGAGCTCTACGACGCGGTACGCCAGATCGCTCGCACCGGCGTGTCGATCCTGGTGGTGGAGCAGTTCGCACGGACCGTCCTCGGCGTCGCCGACCTGGCCGCGATCATGTTGCACGGTCGGGTCGCGAAGCTGGGAGCCCCGAGTGAGCTGGAGGAGGAGCTCTCGGCGGCGTACCTCGGTGGCTGAGGGCGCCGGCGGAAGTCGATCGGCTGGAGGAGACGTGCCTCGTCAGGAGGTGCACACGGGAGGAGCGATGGAGAGCAACCGGCAACGCATCGAGGAGTTCAAGGAGGAGCTGGCGTCCATGGACCTGCGTCCTCCCGAGGACGCCAACGAGCGACTCTGGCTCATCGCCGGGATGGTGCTGCCCGTTCTCGGGCTGGTCGCCATCCTGATCGGCTGGTGGGGGGCGTCGGGCACCGTCTACCCGGCCGAGCAGTTTCCCTACCTGATCTCTGGCGGAATGCTGGGGCTCGGGCTGATCATCGCCGGCGCGGCGCTGTTCGTCCGCTACTCGCTCACCCGCTACGTCCGCTTCTGGCTCATCCGCATGGTGTACGAGCAGCGGGCGCAGACCGATCGCAGCGTCGAGGTGCTCCAGGACATCGAGTCCATCCTGCGCGCCGCCACCAGGTCACGCCAGAAGGTCGACTGACCGTGCCCTTCTCCGGTCGCACCGCGCTGATCACCGGTGCCGGGAGTGGGATGGGCCAGCTGTCGGCCTGGCGGTTGGCGGCGGCGGGCGTGCGGGTCGCCGCCATCGACGTCGACCGGCGAGGTCTCGAGCGCACCGCCCGCCACGCCCCGCAGATCTTTCCCATCGTCTGCGACGTGCGCGACCACGATGCCGTCGAGCGGGCGGTGCGGGAGGTCGAGGCCCGGTGGGGACCGCTCGATCGGGTGGTCAACGCGGCGGCCGTCGCTCCCGCGGGCCTGCTCGTCGAGCAGCCGGTGGACGAGATCGAGCAACTTCTGGCGGTCAACGTGGTCGGCTTGCTCAACGTCACCCGGCTCACGTTGCCCGGCATGCTGGAGCGGGGCAGCGGGGATCTCATCCAGTACGGGTCGCTCGCCGGCTGGCTGCCGAGCCAGCGGCTCGGGGGGTACTCGGCCAGCAAGGCCGCGGTGGTGTCGCTGACCGAGACGCTCTGGCACGAGCACCGCGGCAGCGGCGTGCGCATCGTGTGCGCCTGCCCGCCGGTGGTCGACACCCCGTTGCTCGACCAGATCGGTGACCATGGCCCGAGAGCGCTGGCGCGCACACCACGTATCCGTCCCGAGGAGGTGCTCGACAGCATCGAGCAGGCGCTCGACGAGGGCCGGCCGTTCGCCTTCCCGGGCCGGGGCACGACGACCTTGTGGCGGCTGCGCCGATTCGCGCCGGGCCTGCTGTGGGCTCGCATCGACGCGCTCGAGCGGGCCTGAGCGTCCCTCGGCTCGGGCGGACCACCTCGACGGCGACAGCGGGGCCGCCGGATGAGGGTGAGCGCGCTCAGCGCTCGATGATCTCGGGGGCGCCGAAGGTGGCCGACATCAGGGGCGTACCGGTGCTCATCAGCGCACGCTTCGGCAGCCCGAGCGCCCGGAGCTCGTCGGCCATGGGGTGGCCGTCACCGAGGTACAGGGTGGCACCGCCCGGGCGGGCCCGCAGGTGCCGGCTCCGGGTGACCCACGGCGTGCGCCGGAGGATCCCGTCGGCCCAGGAGTAGCAGGCCATCTCGACCTCGCCGCCGGGCAGCGGAACCCATCCCGGGGCCACGTCGAACGTGAGAACGGGCTCGCCGCCCTGGCTGATGCGGCAGCGGGTGAAGCCCCCGCTCTCCAGGTAGTCGATCTGGGTCACCCACTTGGGGAACCCCCATAGGCCGCGACCGACCCGGCAGGTGAACTCCTGGTTGACAGGCAATCGATGGATGAACGTCGTCACCCGGGTGAGCGACGGCCGGAATCCCGGCCCGGCGTCGTGGGGCTCCACCACCAATGCCACCGCGAACTCGTGGTAGGGGCCCAGGTCGTTGTCGGTGTACTGCACGGCGGACAGGGCACAGATGGCTCGATCACCGCGCTGGCGGGCCACCCGCAGGCCGGAGTAGTCGATCAGCGACTGGGCGGCAGTGGCGTCCACGAGGAACTGGGCGGCCACCATCTTGGCCGAGCGGACCTCGACCGGCACCGCGATGCGCTCGCCGTCGAGCGCGAAACTGCTGGTGGTCGGGGCATCTCCGGTGAGGGTCACGACCAGAGATTAGAACACGTTCCACTAGGCTGGCCTGCCATGCGTACCGTCGTGGTCACCGGCTCGGCATCAGGTATGGGCGCGGCCATCAGGCGCCGGCTCGAGGCCGATGGCGACCGGGTGCTCGGGATCGACCTGCGGGGCGAGGAGATCGAGGCCGACCTCTCGGCCCCCGACGGGCGAGCGGCGGCGATCGACGCCGTGGGGCGCCTCAGCGGCGGCAACCTCGACGCGGTCGTCGCCTGTGCGGGCCTGGGCCCCACCACCACCCCGGTGTCGCGGATCGTGGCCGTCAACTACTTCGGCGCGATCCGCCTGCTCGACGGGCTCTTCCCGATGCTCGCCGGCGCGCCGTCGCCCGCCGCGGTCGCCATTTCCTCGAACTCCATCGGCCTGGTGCCCATGGACGACCCGTCGCTGCTGGATGCCATGCTGGGAGACGACGAGCCGGGTGCCTCGGAGCTCGCCGCCCGACTCGACGGAGCGTCGGTCTACGGCATGACCAAGCAGGCGCTCGCCCGGGCGGTGCGCCGCCGAGCCCAGAGCTGGGGGGAGCAGGGGGTGCGGCTCAACGCCATCGCCCCTGGCCCGGTGCTCACGCCGTTACTGCAGCAGTCGATCGACGACCCGGTCCTCGGGCCGCTCGTCGATGCCCTGCCGGTGCCGCTCGGCCGACGCGCCGAGCCCGACGAGATCGCCGGGCTGGTGGCGGTGCTGTTGTCGCCGGTGGCGTCGTTCGTGCACGGCAGCATCCTGTTCGCCGACGGGGGCACCGATGCGTTGGTGCGGCCCGACCACGTGTGAGCCCACCTCGTGAGCCTGCTGGCGGTGCTGGCAGCAAACTAGAACGCGTTCTAGTCTCGGTGCATGAGTGAGCCCCATCTGCTGTTCGAGCGCGATGGCCACGTCGCGATCGTCACGCTCAACCGGCCGGAGAAGAAGAACGCGCTGAGCAGCGAGATGCTCGTGCGCATGTACGACGCCTGGGTCGAGATCGATCGCGATCCCGGTATCCGGGCGGCGATCGTCACCGGCGCCGGCGGCAACTTCTGCTCGGGCGCGGACCTCAAGGCTATGGCCGCCGGTCATCCCGAGGACGAGTACACGAAGCGCTTCGCCCAGGACGGCGACCTGCACTGGAAGGCCCTCCTGCGGCACTTCGTGCCCGGCAAGCCGATGATCGCCGCGGTCGAGGGATACGCGGTGGCCGGGGGCACGGAGATCCTCCAGGCCTTCGACATCCGGGTGGCGGGGGAGAGCGCTCAGTTCGGGGTGGCCGAGGTGCGTCGGGGGCTGTTTCCACTCGGCGGCTCGACCGTGCGGCTCAGTCGGCAGATCCCCTACACGGTGGCAGCCGAGTTGCTGCTCACGGGGCGGTTCATGTCCGCGGAGGAAGCCCTGAGGGTCGGTCTGATCGGCCACGTCGTCCCCGACGGGAACGCGCTGGACAAGGCGAGGGAGATCGCGGCGCAGATCGCCGAGAACGGCCCGCTCGCGGTGCAGGCGGTGCTCAAGTCGATGCGGGCCACGAGGGAGATGCCTGAGAAGGTCGGCCTGGCCTACGAGCTCGAGATCGGCTCGCCCATCTTCCAGACCGAGGACGCGATCGAGGGCCCGACCGCGTTCGCCGAGAAGCGCAAGCCGCAGTTCAAGGGTCGTTGACGTGGATGTCGAGGAGCTCGCGGACCTGAGCCGGGTGCTCATCGATCGGCTGGTGACCACCGAGGCGCCGCCCGGCGTGCTGGAGGAGGTGGCCGGGCTGGTGCGCGAGGCCACGGCACTGCTCGAGCAGCACGTGCCCGACGGCCCCCGCAACCTCTACGAGCGCTTCGGCGACACCGACGACTACCTCGACCTGTTCCGGCTGAACCCGGTGATCGGCAAGCTCAACCCGGTGGCGCCCCGGTTCGAGATCGAGGTCTCCCGGGACGGCCCCGGATGGAACGGCACCGAGGTGACCGCTCGCACCAACCTCGGACTGCTCTACGAGGGGCCGATGGGCATGGTGCACGGGGGCATCATCGCCTCGCTGTTCGACCAGTTCCTCTCCATCGCCAACATCGACAACGGGTTCGGCGCGTTCACCGGCACGCTGACCGTCCGGTACCGCAACCCCTGCCCGCTGGGGGTCGACCTGCGCTTCCAGTGCCGCACCGATCGGGTCGAGGGGCGCAAGGTGTTCGCGGTGGGCGAGCTGTATGCCGCGGAGACACTGGTCGCCGAGGGGGAAGGGGTGTTCATCCAACCGTCGCCCGAGCGGCTGGCCGCCATCGTGGCCGACTCGGAAGCGGCGCAGGGCCCGCCGGGTCGTCAGCGCTAGCGCCTCTCTGCTGCCGTTCGCCGATCCCGAGCACGGGATCTGGGCCGGGCGTAACGTTTGGCGATGGGGCCTCTCGTAGGACCACCACGATGACGAGGGAGCAGAAGGCGCTCGCCGCCTTCGGGTCCTCGGTAGGGGTGGGGCTGCTCCTCATGGTCAGGTGGTCGATCCTCGGTGGTCTCGTGTTGGCCGTGCTCGGCCTGTGCGTCACCGTGGCGGGGCTGCGGGTCACGCATCCGAAGGGGTCTGCTCGCCCCACCCTCGCGGGCGTCGGCCTGCTCGGCTCGCCCGCTCGGCCGACGTCGCCGAGGACCGAGGAGGACATCGCCGCCCAACGGGCCGAGCTCGAGCGGCGTCGTATCGAAAGCGAGCGCCGAGCCGCCGAGCGGGCCGAGCGACGTCGTCACACGGAGGCACTCCGAGAGGAGCGCCGCAGGGAGCGCGAGGCCGCTGCCGCCCGCCAGGACGCCGCGAGGCGCGAGCGTGAGGCGGCGGAGCGGGCGGAGCGTGCGCGTCGTGAGGCGGCGGAGCGGGCGCGGGTCGAAGAGCAGCGCCGGGCACGCGAAGCGGCGGAGCGGGCCGAGCGTGACCGCCAGCCGCTCGAGGCCGCGATCACCGACGCCGAGGCGGCCACCGATGAGGGAATCCTCGCCGCCAGCCAGATGGCCACGCTCGAAGACGACGGCGATCTGGACGAGGCTCAGCGCCAGCGCGTTTACCTGCTGAACAAGGTGCGCCTGAGGCTGAGCGACTACGAGTAGCCGGTGTCGCCGGCTGCCGGCGTCAACTCAGCTCGAAACCGCCCGGCAGCAGGATCGACTTGTCCTCGAGATAGGCCTCCAGCCCCTCGGGACCCAGCTCCCGGCCGACACCCGAGGCCTTGAACCCGCCGAAGGGTGCACCGAAGTCCATGCCGAGGTTGTTGACCGCGTAGGTGCCGGTGCGCACCCGCTTGGCGATCTCGATGCCCCGGTTCACGTCGGCGGTGTAGACGGAGCCGGACAGCCCGTAGTCGCTGTCGTTGGCGATGGCCACCGCGTCGTCGTCGCTGTCGTAGGGGATGAGGGCGAGCACCGGCCCGAAGATCTCCTCCTGGGCGATGGTCATCGAGTTGTCCACGTCCGCGAACAGGGTCGGCTCCACGTACCAGCCCCGGTCGAATCCGGCGGGCCGGCCGCCACCGACCACCACCGTGGCACCTTCCTCGCGGCCTTTGGCGATGTAGCCCTCCACCCGGTCTCGCTGGCGTTCGGCGACCAGCGGCCCGCACTCGGTGCTGGGATCGAGCGGATCGCCGACCTTGAAGTTGCCGACCGCTTCGGCCAGGGCGTCCTTCACCTCGTCGTAGCGGGACCTCGGCGCGAGGATGCGGGTCTGGGCCACGCACGCCTGCCCGTTGTTCATGAGCGCGAAGGGCATGAGGGTCGGGAGGGTGGCATCGAGGTCCGCGTCGTCACAGATGATGGCCGCGGACTTGCCCCCGAGCTCGAGGGTCACCCGCTTGAGCTGTTCGCCGCAGATGGCGCCGATGCGGCGGCCGGCTGCGGTACTGCCGGTGAAGGCCACCTTGTCGACATCCGGATGACGCACGAGGTGCTCACCGACCTCTCGTCCGGCGGGCACGATGTTGACCACCCCGGCGGGCAGGCCCGACTGCTCGAGGATCTCCGCCAGGGCGAAGGCGTCGAGCGGGGTCTCCGGCGCGGGCTTGATGACCATGGTCGCCCCTGCGGCGAGTGCCGGCCCCATCTTCAGCATGGTGATGAACAGCGGCACGTTCCACGGGATGATGCCCGCCGCGACGCCCACGGGCTCCCGCCGGACCAGCACCTGCCCCAACATGCCGGCACGGGTCTCCTCGAACTGGTAGCTGCGGGCGAGGCCGACGTAGGTGTCGAGCACTGCGGTCGCCGCGTACACCTGCCCCATCTGGCTGAACGAGATGGGCGCGCCGTTCTCGTTGGTGATGAGCGTGGCGAAGTCGTCCATCTGCGCCATCACCGCGGCGGAGATCGAGGCCATGATGTCGGCCCGCTCGGCCGGGCTCATCCGCGGCCAGGGGCCGAGATCGAAGGCTTCGCGCGCCGCGGCCACCGCCCGATCCATGTCGGCCTCGGTGGCCTCCGGTACCCGGCCAACCACCTCGAGCGTCGCCGGCGAGACCACCTCGAGGGTGCCCGTGCCGGCCGGCTCCACCCACTTGCCCCCGATGAAGAACTTGTCGTAGGTCTTCACGGCTCTCTCCCCCTTGTCGGCGTCTGGATGCCGGTTTGCTGGCTTTTGGTTGGTCAGGCTCCGCGGCTCGCCGACTCGGCGAGCCGCTTCGCCCACGGGTAGTCGGGCTTGCCGCTGGGTGAGCGGACGATCTGGTCCACGAGGTGGAGCTCTCTGGGCACCTTGTACCCCGCCACGTGGTTGCGGCAGTGCGCGTCGAGCTCCTCGAGGGTCGGCTGTCGGCCCTCCCGCGGTTGTACCACCGCAGCCACCCGCTGGCCCCAGCGCTCGTCGCTCACCCCCACGACGACGGCGTCGAAGACGTCGGGGTGGGCCTTCAGCGCCTGCTCGACCTCCTCCGGGAACACCTTCTCGCCCCCGGTGTTGATGCACACCGAGCCCCGACCGAGGAGGGTGATCGTGCCGTCGGCCTCGACGGTGGCGAAGTCGCCCGGCATGGCATAGCGGCGACCGTCGGCGGCGATGACGAAGGTCTCCGCTGTCTTGCGCTCGTCCTTGTAGTAGCCGAGCGGGATGTTGCCACCACGGGCGACCTTGCCGATCACCCCGGACCCCGGCTCGACCGGTTTGAGCTCCTCGTCGAGCACGACGGTGTCGAGGCCGGGGGTGACCGTGGGGCCGCCACCCTTCATCGCCGTGTTGTCCTTGCCGACCGCCACCAGGCCGTTGAACCCCGACTCGGTGGCCCCGATGCTGTCGGTGATGACCAGGTTGGGGAAGCGGTCGAGGAACCGGTCCTTCACCGCGGGCGAGAACACCGCGGCGCTGGAGCTGAGCGCCAGGAAGCACGACAGGTCGAGCGCTTCGCCCTCGGCCTCCATCTCGTCGAGTGCCTCGATGAGCGGCCGGCCCATGGCGTCGCCGACGATCAGGATGGAGTTGACCCGATGGCGGTCGATCGTGCGCCACACGTGCTTCGGGTCGAACTTCGGCACCAGGACGTTGACGTTGCCCTGGAAGAACTGCATGAGGGTGGCCACGAACGCCGCGCCGTGCATCAGCGGCGGGGTGTTGAGCATGACGAGCTGGCCCGCGCTGGCCTTGGCGTTGTTGGCGTGGTGCCACTCGTCGGGCACCTTCTCCCGGGTGAACGGGTCGGTGCCGCCGGCCAGGGCGAAGAAGATGTCTTCGCTGCGCCACATCACGCCCTTGGGCATGCCGGTGGTGCCGCCGGTGTAGATGATGATCTGGTCGTCACCCGAGCGGGGCCCGAAGTCGCGCTCGGGGGAGCCGGCGGCGATCGCCTGCTCGAACGGCGTGGCCTCCAGGTCACCCTGGTCCGCGCCCGATCCGTCCTCGATCATGACCAGGGTCTCGAGCAGCGGGAGCTGGTCCTTCACCGCCGACACCCGTGGGCCGAACTCCTCGCTGTAGATCAGGCCCTTGAGGTCCGCGTTGTCGAAGAGGTAGCGGAGCTCTTCCTCGACGTAGCGGTAGTTGATGTTGACCGGAACGGCCCGGACCTTGAGCACCGCCAGCAGGCCCTCGACCCACTCGATGCTGTTGAGCCCGTAGATGCCCACGTGATCGCCGGGCTCGATGCCGTTCGCCTGGAAGTGATGGGCGAGGCGGTTGGCCCGCTCCTCGAGCTCGGCGTAGGTGCGGCGCTCGTCCTCGCAGATGAGCGCCGTGCGATCGGGCACCACGTCGACCGTGTGCTCGAACATGTCTGCGGCGTTGAAGGCCATGAACGCCTAGTAGAACATGTTCCAATCCGGGCTTTCAACCGGACGGTCAAGGGAGCGTGCTCTGGTTCAACGGGTCGCCCCAGCCGGAGCGCGTGTGCCCTGCTCCGAGGCCTGCCGGGCCGCCGCCAGGAGCTGGCCGAACGCCTCGGGGACGGTGGCCGCGAGATCCCCGACGTCGGGCACCAGGGCCTTGGCGGCGAGGAAGCCGAAGTCGACCGAGTCCCGGTAGCTGAGGACCGTCACATTCAACCCCGCGCCCTCGATGACCGGGCCCATGGGGTAGGCCCGTTCCATCTCCGCTCCGGCCAGGTAGACGGAAAACGGCGGGCCGGGGATGTTCGAGAGGATGAAGCTGAGCGCGGGGCGATGGTGCGCGGCCAGCCCGGTTGCGCCGTAGATGCTGCTCACGAACCGGCTCGCCGTCGGGTCGATCACCTCCGCCCAGGCCGACAGGGTGTCGTTGCCGAGAGCCTCGTGCTCCCGCTTGGCGGCCAGCGCCGTCTCGTGGGTGGTGCGGAGGCACTGGACGGGGTCGCCGATGTCCGTGCGCAACGGCGTGAACATGATGGAGAGGCGGTTGTTCGCCTGGCCCTGCTCGCCATCGGCGCGCACCGACACGGGGCATGCGGTGACCATCGGTCGGTCGGGCAGCTCGCCGCGCTCGGCGAGGTACCGCCGCACCGCGAGCGCACAGGTCGCGAGCAGCACGTCGTTGACGGTGCCGCCGAGCACCTGCTTCACGTGCTTCACGTCGGCGAGGGGAAGGCGGGTGAAGGCGACGACCCGCTCCCCGGTGATCGGGCCGTTGAACGGGCTGCGGGGAGCGGTCAGCGGGGTCCCCCCGGACGGACCACCGGCCGCCCGCCGCTCCCGGCGGATGGTGCCGATCGCCTCGCCGGTCCGGCGGGCGAGCGACGGTAGGCCGGCAAGTCCCCGCAGGCGCTCCATGCCGGCCATGCCGAGCAGCTCCCAGCGGTCTGGCGCCGGCTCAGGTTCGAAGGAGGGCGGGGCGGGGCCCGCTGGGGGATCGGGCTCGAGGTCGAAGAACAGCGGCATGAGCTGCGCGCCGCCCGCGCCGTCCATGGCCGAATGGTGGATCTTGGCCACCAGCGCGATGCGCCCAGCTTCGACCCCTTCGATCACCCACATCTCCCACAGGGGTCGAGACCGCTCCAGCGGGATCGAGGCCAGGTGGCCCGTGAGCTCGGCCAGCTCGAGCATCCCGCCCGGGGACGGGAGGGCGACCCGGTGGACATGGTTATCGATGGAGAAGTCGGGGTCGTCGACCCACACCGGGTGGTGCAGGCGCAGTGGCACCTCCACCACCCGGCGCCGGAACGGCGGTATCAGGTGCACCCGGGAGGCGATGTGGTCCCGGATCCGCTCGAAGGAGTAGCCGCCGGGCATGGTTCCCGGGTTCAGCACCGCGGTGAGGGCCACATGCGTGTGCATCGCCGGGGTCTCGATGTACAGGAAGAAGGCGTCGAGCCCCGACAGTCGTTGCACCGTCCCAGTGTGCCACCGGCCTCGCCGGTCCGGTCGCTCCCCGGCCGCCCGAACGGGCACACTGATGGAATGGTCCCGTGGATCTTCCTCGTGGTCTCCACCCTGGGGGCGATCTTCACCCTCAACGCCTTCCACCCGGTGCGCCGCAACCGGGTGTTCTTCCTCCCCAGCTTCTTCGCGTCATGGCTCACCATCGAGCTGGGCTGGGTGCACATCGTCTGGGAGGCGGTCGCGGTCGTGATCTTCGTCCGGCTGGGCGCCCTGGAGGAATGGCCCGGGTGGCTGGCCCTCGGCGTGACGGGGGTCAACTGGGTGGGGCTGGGGATCATCGTGGCCAAGAGCCGCGCCACCGCCCAGCTCGCGGCCACCGCGCTCGCCGGGCTGGGCGAGGAGGACCCGGCGCCAGGGCACCATCACAAGATCCGGCGTACCCGCAACGTTCCCTACCGGCGGGTCGGCGGCCGCACCATCAAGCTCGACGTGTTCGAGCCCGCTGCGCCACCCGGGCCCGGCGAGCGGCGCCCCGCGATCCTGCAGATCCACGGCGGGGCCTGGGTGATCGGCGACAAGCGTGAGCAGGGTCTCCCCCTGCTCAAGTTCCTGGCGGCACGCGGTTGGGTGGGCTTCAACGCCAACTACCGGCTCAGCCCCGGCGCCACCTGGCCCGACCATCTCGTGGACCTCAAGCACGCGGTGGCCTGGATCCGTGAGCACGCGGACGACTACGGCGTGGATCCCCACTTCCTGGCCGTCACCGGGGGCTCTGCGGGAGGCCACCTGGCCGCCATGCTGGCGCTCACCGCCGGCGACCCTGAGTACCAGGAGGGAATCGAGGACGCGGACACCTCGATCCAGGCCGCCGTCCCCTTCTACGGGGTGTACGACTTCACCAACCGCAACGGCACGATGCCCCCGGAGTTCGTGAGCTGGTTCCTCGAGCCCATGGTGATGAAGCGCTTCCTGGCGGACGAACCGGAGGCGTTCGCCAAGGCATCACCACTCGACCGGGTGCACCCCGGCGCGCCCCCGTTCTTCATCATCCACGGCGACAACGACACGCTGGCTCCAGTGGAGGACGCCCGGGCGTTCGCGAAGCTCCTGGGCGAGGTCTCGGAGGCCCCGACCTTCTACCTCGAGTTGCACGGCGCGCAGCACGCGTTCGACGTGTTCGGCTCGATCCGCACCCGCCGGGTGCTGCGGGCCGTGTACCGCTTCCTCACCGTCATCCACGACCGCTACCGCGCCGGCGTGCCACCCGCCCGCATGCGACCGGCGGAAGCCGAGGTCGCGGCCCCGGGCAGCGACACCGCGGTGGATGCCGTGCGGGTCGACGAGGCGGCCGATGTGGAGCGGGCGGCGAGCTGAGGGGACCGGCTCGGCTCAGACCTGCCACTCGAAGAATTGCGTTTCGACCATCATCGGCAACAGGTAGCCCACGTAGAACGAGTGCAGCCGTAGCCCAGGGTGCTCCTCGACCTGCGGGGCGACGAGGTCGACCCGGTCGTCCCGGGCGCGATAGGCCCGGGCCCGATCGTAGAGGCGGTGCAACTCGTCGAGCGTCGACACCGCCTGCCCCCAGTGGTCGAGACGAGGGCAGTGCATCGGCTCGTTCTGCGCGATCAGGAAGACGAACTGGTCGTAGCGGTGTGCCATCAGGACCAACCGGGCGCCGTGTTCGGTCATGGTGGGCAGCTCCTCCCACCCGAAGACCTCGCCGTAGAAGGCACAGATCGCCGCGCAGCCGTCCGCGTCGAGCAGGGTGGACGGCACGCTCATCGCCACGTGATTGAAGCGCGGTGGGCGGGCGGGAGTTGCGGCCTGCGTTCGCAGATCACCCATGCGAAGCCTCCTCTCGCTGGCTCTCCGTGAATGGCACCACCATGACCTTGGCCGCGAGGTCACCCCGAACGAGCGCGTGCATGGCATCGAGCAACCGGTCGAGGGGAACGTCCACGGGCTCGATGAGCCGGTCCACGGGCAAGGCGCCGCTGGCGAGCAGTTCGAGCGCCTGCTCGAAGCCACCGTGGTCGTAGTTGAACGCCCCGGTGACCACCAGCTCGTTGAGCAGGATCCGGTTGGGGTCGAACGAAGGCGGCTCGATGCCGGCCCCGACGAGGACCAACCTCCCGCCGCGGGCGAGCTGGCACAACCCCGCCTCCATGGCGGCGCGCCTCCCCGAGCACTCGACGACCACGTCCACCGGGTCCGCGGCGAGCCGCTCCGGCTCCGCGATGGAGAACAGTGCCAGCGCGGACGGCTCGAGGATCCGCCCGGCCCCGAGCGCCTGCGCCAGCTGCTGCCGGCGGGGAAGCGGTTCCACCACCGTCACGTCCCCGTGGCCGCGGGTCACCAGCACGGCCAGCACCAGCTGGCCGATCGGCCCCAGGCCGGTGATCATCACTCGATCGGGTGGCGCGATGCGCCCCACGGTGATGGCGTGCAAGGCCACGGCCAGTGGCTCAGCCAGCGCCGCCACCCGCAGCCCCAGTCCGTCAGGCACCCGCAGGAGCCGGCGGGCATCCACCCGCACGTACCGGGTGAAGGCTCCCTGATGGTCGCTCCTGCCAGGGTTGGCGCGGGCCTCGCACAGCGATGGGCGAGCGGCTCGGCACCACCGGCAGCTCCCGCACCGTGGTTCGGGTCCGCCGAGCACGGCCAGGCCAGCGGGCCACCCCTCAACCCCCTCGCCGACGGCGACGATGCGGCCGGTGAACTCATGGCCACCGATGGATCCTGGCCGGGCCCAGCCGTCGAGCCCGAGATGGAGATCGGAGCCGCACACCCCGCAGTGGCTCACCTCGACCAGCACCTCGCCGGGACCAGGTGTCGGCACCGGCCGGTCTTCGAGCTCGATGACGCCAGGGCCATCGAATACCGCGGCGGTCATGGTGGTGGGCAGGTCAGGCCCCATCGCCCTGCTCCGGCTGTTGTCCTGCCGGTTCCCGCTGCCGGGGGAGGAAGAACGGGGTGAGCTCGTCGATGGGGATCACCGGGCCCTGGTAGGAGACTTCGCCGCGGGAGAGCACCACCACCCGGTCGGCGAGAGCCAGCGCGTGCTCCACGTGCTGCTCGACGACGAGCAAGGTGATGCCCTTCCCCTTCAGGCGAGCGAGCTGCCGGTACACCTCGATCACGACGATCGGGGCGAGACCCAGTGACAGCTCGTCGACGATGAGCAGTCGCGGGGGGTTCACCAGTACTCGGGCGAGCGCCAGCATGCGTTGTTCGCCCCCCGACAGCGACCCCGCCTGCTGCTCGGCCCGCTCCCCGAGCCGCGGGAACAGCGTGTACGCCTCGTCCAGGGCGGCCCGTGCGCCTCGCCGACCGAACGCCTGGTGGAAAGCCAGCTCGAGGTTCTCCTCCACGGTGAGGGACGCGAACACCGACCGACCCTCCGGTGCGTGGCTGATGCCGCGCCGAGCGAGCTCGAAGGCTTTCGAACCCGACACGTCCTCACCCTCGAAGCGGATCGTGCCCGCCGACGGGTGCAGCAGGCCTGAACACACCCGGGCCACCGTGGTCTTGCCGGCCCCGTTGCTGCCGAGCAGGGCCACGGCCTCGCCGGGATGGACGGCGAACGAGACCCCGAACAGGGCGCGGAACGGACCGTACGCGGCCTCGACCCGGTCGAGCGCGAGGAGTGGCCCGTTCACACCGTGACCCCCAGGTACGCCTCCCGAACGACGGGGTCATCGAGCACCTCCCGGGTCGGGCCGGAGGCGATGACCGTGCCGTAGTCGAGGACGTGCAGCCGTTCGGTCACGTCTCGCACCAGGTTGAGGTCGTGCTCGACCAGCACGAAGGTCACGCCCCGCTCCTGCCGAGCCCGTACGAGCACGGCCGCGACCTCCGCGGTCTCCAGCCGGTCGAGCCCTGACGACGGTTCGTCCAGGAACAACAGGCGGGGCTCGGTCATGAGGGCGCGCCCGAGCTCGACCAGCCGGCCCTGGCCGAGGGTGAGAGCCTCGATCGGCCGGTCCGCCGCCGCCTGCAAGCCGAGCATCGCCAGCATCTCCAACGCCCGGTCGCGCACCTCCGCCGGTGGGCGTCCCCGGGTCACGAGGTCGCTGAGGACGCTCAACCTGCTGCTGGACGGTTGCGCAGCAACGATGAGGTGATCGAGCACGGACATCCCGCTGAACAGCTCCATCCGCTGGAAGGTGCGGGCGATACCGAGTCGGGCCCGGCGGTGGGTGGGGAGGCCGGTGACGTCCTGCCCGGCGAAGCGCACCCGCCCGCCGTCGGGGCGGAGCAGGCCGTACAGGCAGTTGAACAGCGTGGTCTTGCCGGCACCGTTCGGCCCGATCAGCCCCACCATCTCGCCCGGCTCGACCACCAGATCGACCCGATCCAGGGCTCGGATGCCCGCGAAGCGCTTGGTGATACCCCGGGCGTCGAGCAGGGGGGGCGTGGCCGTGGTCACTGCCCGGCCCCCACGCCCACCGCGGCCACGGTGTCCTCCGGGTGAGGCGGGCGGCCTGCTGCCCGCTCGCCCCGGCGCGCCAGCTTCCGCATCGTCCACTGCAACGAGGCGCGGGTCCGGGCTTCGACGATGCCCTCAGGGTGCTTCGCGTAGGTGACCGCACCGAGGCCGAAGAGGATGAAGGCGATGCCCTGCGAGAGGGACTGCGGGATGCCGGCCAGCTCCAGCAGCCGGGGGAAGACCATGAAGGACACTCCTGCGGTGATGGCTGCCTGAATGGATCGCGAGCCGAGGGTCACCACCAGGACCACCCACACCAGGCCGAAGAAGTACGTGAAGTTCGCGTCGTAGTTGACCCGGCCCTCGAACGAGGCCAGCAGGCCGCCGCCGAAACCGGCGATACCAGCCGACAGCGAGAAGGCGAGCACCTTGCGGGCGAAGGGGTTGATCCCCACGGAGGAGGCGGCGATCTCGCTGCCGCGCACCGCGTCGAGCATCCGGCCGGTCGCGCCACGCTTCCACGCGAACACCAGGAGGGCGGCGAGGGCGAGCACCGCCAACGCCAGCACGAAGAAGGCCCGGTCGCTCGAGAAGTCCACGGCGCCGATCCGAGGCCGTGGCACCCGGGGCGGGCGGAACCCCCCGCTCACCCAGTCCAGCGGGCGCACCACGTACTCGAACATCAACGCGAAGGCCAGCGTGGCCAGCGCCAGGTAGATGCCACCGAGGCGGAGGGCGGGGAGCGCGATCAACGCCCCCACCAGCGCGGCCACGGCCGCCCCGGCGAACAGCGCGGCCAGCACGCTCACCCCGGTCTCCGCCACCAAGCGGGCCACGGTGAACGCGCCGACCGCGGCGAAGGTGGCCTGGCAGAGGGAGATCTGGCCGGTGAGCCCGGTCAGGATCACGAAGGAGAGGAAGATCGCCCCGAGGATCACCCCCTTGGTGACCACCGAGACCCAGAAGGCATCGAAGACCGTCAACGTGAGCACGCTGGACCCGATGACGAACACGACCGCCACCCCCCTGGTCGCCAGGGTGAGAGCCCGGTCGCGGATGACCGCTGGTGGCGCCGGGGGCGGTGGGTCGACCCCGCCGAGAGGGTCGGCGACCTCACGGGGCTGGCGCAGGCCTGGCCAGAACAGGAGCAGCAGGAAGAGGGCGAGGAACGGCAGCGACGGTCGGAGGCCTTGCGCCAGGACGCTGTCGGAAGGCAGGTAGCCCGCGAGCATCGCCTGCAGCACGCCGAGCAACAGCCCGCCGAGCAGGGTCAGCGGGATGCTCGACAGCCGCCCGAAGGCGGCCGCGGCCAGCGCAGCGACGAGGAGGGTGAAGAAGTGGACCTCGCTGACCTGCGCGAAGAGGGGAGCGAGGAGCACCCCGGCCAGGCCGGCGAAGAAGCTGGAGAGCATCCATGAGATGCTGCTGACCCGCTCCGCGTTCACCCCGTTGAGCTCGGCCATGCGGGCGCTCTCGACGACCGCGCGCATGCGCAGTCCGAGGTTCGTCGCCCGGAACAGCAGCGTGAGCCCACCGGCTGCCGCCGCGGTGATGGCGATGGTCACGAGCTGGTTGGTGTCGAGGCTGTACTCGCCGAAGCGCAGGACGTAGTTGGAACGGATGACACCGGGTGGGTTGAACGCCGATCCGGAGCCGAACCACAGCTTGACGATCTGGGGGATCGCGACCAGCAGGCCGAGCGAGACGACCAGCTTGGGCAGCGTGCCCGCGGAGCGCAGGTGCCGGTAGAGGAGGTGATCGAGGAGTAAGCCCAGTAGTGGCCCGATCACCCCCACCGCTACGGCCAGCGCCGCGAGGGAGGGCCAGCTCCGGTTGATCACCAGGTCGTAGTAGACGGCAGCCGAGACGAAGGCCTGGGCGCCGAATGCCAGGTTGAACACCCCGGAGGTCTTGTAGGTGAGCACGATGCCCGTCGCCATCAGGGCGAACACGCACCCGACCGGGATCCCCCGGATGATGTAGGCCAGGAGCTCGGACATCGGTGCCCCCTTGGCTCGGCGCCGACGCCGTGCCTAGCCCTTCTCGCCGGCCTTGCGCTCGGGCTGCTCCGGCAGCTGATCGGCGTCCACGTCGAAGCAGATGAACGGCCGGCCGGGCTCGCCGTAGAGCGGAACGAAGCCCCCATTGCTGATCTTGGAGATTGCGCTGCAGGACACGGAGGATCGCTGGTCGTGGGCGATCGTCCAGTCCACACCCGGGATCAGCCCGTCGGCGTTCCAGTAGTCGAAGGAGTTGATCGCGTCGATGACCTTCTGCTGGGTGAACTCGGGGCCCGCAGCGACCAGGCCACGGTAGAAGAGGTCGGCCGCGAGCCAGCCGGACATGGAGAGCTCGCTACGCGCCCCGCCGGTCTTGTCGATCCACTCGACGTAGCTCTTCATGCCTTCAGGCGGGTCCGCGACTTCGAAGGGGACGAACCAGGTCAGCACCAGGGAGCCGTCGAGGACGTTCGCGAACTGCTTCGCGACGTTCGCGTCGTAGCCGTTCGGCATGTACTGGACGGCGTCGAGCTGTTGCTTGTCGATCTCCCGGGCGAGGTTGGTCACCCCGTTGAGGTCCATACAGGTGGTGACGAACTGGACCCCGGCCTGCTTCATCTTGCTCACCTGCACGCTGAAGTCGGTGACCCCGTAGCTGAGGGCGAGGTCCTGGAAGGCCACCTCGGCCGTCGGCCACTTCCGGAAGGAAGCGATGATCCCGTCCGCACATTCCTTGGACTGGGGCACGTTGTAGGCGAGCACCGCGACCTTCGTGGCCCCGGTGTCCTTGGCCAGCCAGGGCACCAGCGGTGCCGGGCAGTTGAAGCACAGCTCGCCACCGCGGTCACCGAAGAGGTTGGGAGGGCCGGCCCACTCGGGGTTGATGGTCCAGCCGAAGGTCGGGGTGCCCGAAGCGGCGGCGACGTCGGCCCCGGTGAACAGCAGCGTGGCCACCGGGAGGATGGCGAAGACCTTGTCCTGCGAGATGAGCGCCTGCACCTGCTGCTGGTTGTTCGCCACCTGGTCGTCGCGTTCGGCGACGAGCTTGAGCTGGCGCCCGTAGATGCCGCCCCGGGAGTTGACCATCTCGAAGTAGGCCCGGACGCCGTCGAACGCGTCCCCGTAGTTGCCGCCCAGCGGATTGCTCACCGAGGCCACGCCACCAACTCGGATCTCGGTGTCGGTGACCCCGGGCTGGTCGACCGGCACCTTCCTGGTCAGGTCGGACGGGCTGGCGGTGCCGGTGGGCGCATCACCACCTCCACCACTGGACGAACCGGTCTCGGCGTTGCCGCACGCCGCCGCGACGAGCGCGAGAAGCGCAACCAGCGTGGCGATCCGCTTGCACATCGGCGACCTCCCCCAGCCGAGCGATGCTCTTCCCCGTGCCTGCCACAGCGTAGCCGGCGAATCTGACGCCCGTGTCAGCAATCTTTCCCGGTGCCCGCCCGGCCGGCTCGATCGTCGAGGGTGATCAGCGGGGGAAGAGTGCTCGATGGACGACGCCGGCGAGGGTAGCGACCATCTGGTCGCGAGTGGCCGCGACCTGCCCCGAGAGCACGAAGTAGTTCAACCGCTCGACCATGGCCACCAGGGCCATGGCGGCGATGGCGGGATCGATATCGGTGGGCCCGCCGGAGGCCTCGATCAGCGCGCTGGCCAGCTCGCCCACCACGTCGGTCCCCAGGCGGCCGACGTCGCTGCCACCGACCTCCGCCTCGGTCCAGGTCCGGATGATGGGACCGTAGTGCTCGTAGAGCGCGGCGAAGCGATCAAGCCAGGCTTCCAGCTCCGCCAGCCCCTTCTCGTCGGGCGTCACCGGGCCGAGCGATCCCCGCAGGGTGGCGAGCTCGTCCGCCACGTCGGCCACCAACGCCTGGAAGAGGTCCTCCTTGTTCGAGAAGTAGAGGTAGAAGGTGCCGTGGCTGGTCCGGGCGGCTTTCACGATGTCGTCGACCCGGGCCGCGTGGTAGCCCCGCTTGGCGAAGACCTGGATGCCGGCGTCGAGGAGCTTGCGCATGGTGCGCTGGCCACGGGCGCGCAGTTCGCGCTGGCGGGCCGGCGCGCCGGCGCGACCGGGTGCGGGCGGGCGCTCGCCGTTGCCGGCTGGGCTACTGGCGGATGGGCGGGTGGCGGCCTTCTTGCGGGTCGGCACGGTGCACGAGGCTAAAGGAACGTGACGAGGGTGTCAGGAACCGCTCGGGAGGACCTGACATCGGTGTCATACAATGGTGCTCGTGCCGGCATCTGCCCCTCGATCGGTCCCCGAACCCGGCCAGGCCGTGCCACCCGCGGGCAACGCGGCCACGCTGCTACGCCGCAACCGGGACGATGCGGCCATCGCGTCCCGCCCCGCGGTCCTCTTCGGTGACCAGGTCTGGACCCACCGGCAGTACGTGGAGGAGTCGCTGCGCTGGGCGGCCCTGTTCCGCCAGCGGTTGCCCGACGGGCGGCCACCCCACGTCGGGGTGCTGCTCGACAACACCCCCGACTACCTGTTCGCCTTCGGTGGCGCCGCCTTCACGGGCGCGGCGGTGGTCGGGCTCAACCACACCCGCCAGGGTGAACACCTAAGGCGCGACATCGTCCACACCGACATCGGCCTGCTGATCACGGAGCCCACGCACCTGCACCGGCTGGAACCGATCGTGGAGGAGCTGCCCTTCGGGCCGGAGCAGATCCTCGTCTCGTCCCGGTGGCGCCGCCGGGCCGACCCCCCCCCGGCGCTGGGCCGCGACCTGGCGCCCGCGCTCGACGGTGCGGTGGGCGACGACGACGGGTTCGAACCGGATCCCTCCACGACCTGGGCGCTGATCTTCACCTCCGGCACCTCGGCCGCGCCCAAGGCGGTGATCTGCAGCCAGCGGCGGCTGCTGGTCACCGGGACCCGCCTCGGCCTGCTGCTCGGGCTGGGGCCGGATGACGTGGGCTACGTGAGCATGCCCCTGTTCCACTCCAACGCGGTCATGGTGGGCTGGATGCCTTCGCTCGTGTACGGGTGCGCGGTCGGGCTGGCCCGCCGGTTCACGGCCTCGGGGTGGCTCGCCGACGTGCGCCGCTACCGGGCCACCTACTTCAACTACACCGGCAAACCGCTCGCCTACCTCGTGGCCACGCCCGAGAAGCCCGACGATGCCGACAACCCCTTGCGCATCGCCTTCGGCAACGAAGGATCACCGGAGGTCGTCGAGGCCTTCCGCCGCCGTTTCGGGGTGGCCGAGGTCATCGACGCGTTCGGGGCCACCGAAGGGGGCATCTCCCTCGACCGCGACGGCCCCGTGAAGCCCGGGGCGATGGGGATCGCCCCACCGCACATCAAGATCGTCGACGAGGACGGCAACGAGCTGGCTGCTGCTCGCTTCGACCAGCACGGCCGGCTGCTCAACGCCAGCGAGTGCGTGGGTGAGATCGTGAACACCGCGGGCGCGGGACCGTTCGAGGGCTACTACAACAACGACGAGGCCACCGCCGCCACCACCCGCCGGGGCTGGTACTGGAGCGGGGATCTCGGCTACATGGACGAGGACCGCAACGTCTACTTCGCCGGTCGGAACGCGGACTGGATCCGGGTGGACGGGGAGAACTTCCCGGCCGGGCCCATCGAGGCCGCGCTCGGCCGCCACCCTGACGTGGTGCTCGCCAGCGTCTACGGGGTGCCGGACGAGCAGGCGGGCGACCAGGTCATGGCTGCGGTGGTCCTGCGAGAGGGTCGGGCCTTCGACGGCGCGGCCTTTGCCCGCTGGCTGGACTCGCTCGACGACATCGGCCCCAAGTGGCGCCCCCGCTACGTGCGGGTGGCGGCGGAGCTGCCCACCACCGGCACCAACAAGGTCGTCAAGCGCACCCTGGTGCACGAGAAGTTCCGCCACGACCGGGTCGGCACCGACCAGCTCTACCGGCGGGAGCGGGGTGAGGAGCACTACCGGCCCTTCACCGAGGCCGACGAGCGCGACCTGCGCCAGCGCTTCGTCCGTGCCGGCCGCGAGCGCTTCTGGGACCTGTAGATGGACCTGGCGTTCAGCCCCCAGGAAGCCGCCTTCGCGGCCGAGGTGCGAGCGTGGCTGGCCGCGAACCTGGAGCTGCCCGCGTCGTTCGCCTCGCCGGAGGAGGAGCTCGAGTGGGGACGCGCCTGGCAGGCCAGGATGGCCGCCGACCGGTGGGTGGGCATCTGGTGGCCGGCCGAGTACGGCGGCCGGGACGCCACGCCGGTCGAGGTGGCGCTGTTCAACATGGAGTACGCCCGGGCCGGCGCGCCGCAGCCGGTCAACCGGGTCGGGATCAACCTGGCCGGCCCCACCTTGCTGGCCCACGGCACGGAGGCCCAGAAGCGCCGCTGGCTGCCGGCGATCCTCGACGCCAGCGAGATCTGGTGCCAGCTGTTCTCCGAGCCGGACGCCGGATCGGACCTGGCCGCGCTGTCCACCCGCGCCGAGCCGGTCGACGGAGGGTGGCTGCTCACCGGCCAGAAGGTGTGGACCTCCTACGCGCAGTTCGCCCGCTGGGGCATCTGCCTGGCCCGCACCGACCCCGGCGCCCCCAGGCACCGGGGCATCTCGTACCTGGTGGTGGACATGACCGCCGAGGGGATCGACATCCGCCCCCTGCGGCAGATCACCGGCGAGACCGAGTTCAACGAGGTGTTCCTCGACCGGGTCTTCGTCCCCCACGAGCAGCTCGTGGGCACGCTGAACGCCGGCTGGGCGGTCGCCAACACCACGCTGGCGCACGAGCGGGGCACCAACTTCCCGTTCAAGGAGCAGGTCGTGCACGAGGTGCACCTCGACCGGCTCTACCGGCAGGCGGTGGCCGACGGGCTGCTCGACTCGGTGGAGGTCGCCGACGCGCTCGCCCAGGCCTTCGTCGAGCTGCGGGTGCTCCGCCTGCACAACTGGCGGACGCTGTCCCGGCTGGGTCGGGGGATCCAGCCCGGCGCCGAGTCGAGCTGGGTCAAGCTGGCCTGGACCGACATGACCCAGCACCTGTCGCAGACCGCGCTCGACGTGGTGGGCGACGGGTCGTCGCTGGAGGGGGAGTGGCCTCGCCAGTGGCTGTGGAGCAAGGCCGCGTCGATCGCGGGCGGAACCTCCGAGATCCAGCGCACGATCATCGCCGAGCGCCTGCTCGGGCTGCCGCGCTCGTAGCCGTGCGATCGTCGACCCGGTGCCGGTCGTCAGTCCGCGGCGAACCCGATCGCCCGGTGGGAGCGGTCGCAGAAGGGCTTGGTGCCCGACCCGCCGCACCGGCACAGGGCGACGTCGTCGCCGTCGATCGGTATCTCGGTGCCGTCACGATCGACCAGGCGGATCGGCCCGGTGACCTTGTAGGGGCCGTTCTCGCGGACCTTGATGGTCACGTCTCGGGGGACGTCGCCGGCCATGACCGCCAGGCTACGGGGGTGCTCGCCGATGGTGCGGGACCCGGTCCCGTCGGGGGCGAGGCGGCAGCGCCGTGACCTTCGATCCCGCGCCCATCGGGGTGCTCGCACCCATGCCCCCCGAGCTGCGGCCACTGGTGCGACGGCTCCGCCTCCGGCGCCCGCGTGGATCGCCCGTCCACACCGGGCAACTCGGTGGTCTCGCCATCGTCGCCACCACGACCGGGGTGGGCATCGAGCGCGCCCGCCGGGCAACGTCGCGGTTGATCGACCAGTACCGGGTGCGGCACGTGCTGGTCCTCGGCGTCGCCGGTGGTCTCGACCCGTCGCTGGCCATCGGCGACGTGGTGGTACCGGAGGTGGTGGAGGCGGCTGACGGCACCCGGTATTCGGCCAGCACGCTCGGCGGGCCGGTGCCCTCGGGCTGCATCCTCAGCGACGATCAGCTCGTCAAGGACCCGGCCGCGCTGGCGGGGCTGCGCCGGCGGGGGGTCACCGCCCTGGACATGGAGACCGCGGGCGTGGCCGAGGTGTGTTCGGCCCGCGGGGTGGGGTGGTCGGCGTACCGGGGGATCAGCGACCAGGCACTCGACCCCAGCGTGGACGAGGCCATCCTCGGGCTGCTGCGCCCCGACGGCTCCGCGGACCTCGGCCGGGTCGCTCGGCTGATCGGGCGCGAGCCCCGCCGGCTGGCGAGCCTCGTTCGCCTGGGTCGCCAGCTCGCCACGGCGACCGGCGCGGCTGCCCGCACCGCGGCCGCCGCGCTCGGTGCCGCGGCCGCAGCGTCGAGCTGACCCGTCCCGGCTCCAGCCAGCCGCGTCGCTCGCCGTTGGCCCGACCGATGCTCAACCCACTGGGCGGTTCGTCCGCGGCAGCGGGTTGCCGGTCAGCAGGCACGCGGCCCGCAGGGCCAGTGCGGCCAGGGTCAGTGTGGGCCCGTAGCCGGTCGAGCTGACGAATACCGACGAGTCGGCGCACAGCAGGTTCTCGATGTCATGGAACCGGCCCTGCGGGTCCACCACGCTCGTCGCGGGATCGTCCCCCATGCGACAGGTGCCCATGACGTGCTTGGAGGACGGAGCGAGCCCGAGCGGGTTCTGGCGGTCGAGCTCGGTGATCGGGCCCAGTGGTGGCGAGGTGGTGCTGAACGACCACTCGGCCCCGGCCTCGAGCATCACCTGCTCCAGGATCGGGGCGACGTGCGCCGAGGCCACCACCTCATGCCGGTGGGGACGGTAGGTGACCCGGCCCGCCGGTCGGCCCCACACGTCACGCACCGCCGGGTCGAGGTCCACCCGGTTGGTGGGTTGGGGGAGATCCTCGCCCTGCATCGTGAACACCCACAGGCGATCCCGCAGGTCGGAGCGGTGCATCGACGGGTTGTGCGCCGGGCCGGGCGGGTAGTTCTTGGCCTCGAGCACCGGCCCCGCGGCCGCCCCGTGCTCGACGATCCCGCCGCGGATCCACGGTAGGCCGGCCTCCCTCGCCGCCCGGCGGGCCTCACGATCGGGCACCAGGTGGTCGTCATGCAGGTGGGTGACCGAGCGCCCCCGGTGCCCGTGGAGGCGGAAGTGGAAGCCGCCCACGGTGAGGGTCTGCACGTGGTACATCAGGTGGCGCCCGACCAACCCCGACGAGTTGGCGAGCCCGTTGTGGAGCAGCAGGCGCGGGGTTTCGAACGCGCCGCAGGCCAGCACCACGTACTCAGCGGTGACGACGTGGCTGTTCAGCTCGGCGTCGAGGTAGCGCACGCCGGTGGCCCGCCGCCCCCGGCGGTCGAGGAGGATCTCGGTCGCCACGCACTCCGGGCGGAGCTGGCATCGCCCGGTCCGCAGCGCCCGGCCCAGCATGGCGACGGGGTCTCCCTTGGCGTGGATAGGGCATCCATAGAGCCCGCAGAACCCGCAGTTGTTACACGCTGGTCGCCCGTCGTACGGGACGCTGTTGGCGCCGGTGGGCGCGGGGTAGGGGTGCAGGCCGAGGCGCTCGGCGGCGGCCGTGGAGAGGGTGGCGCCGTACATGTCGGGACCGGGGGGCATGGGGTACGGCCCGGAGCGCCAGGAGGCGAAGGGGTTCGCGGTGTGGTCGCCCGCCACCCCGATCGATCGCTCCACCTCGGCGTAGTAGGGCTCCAGGTCGTCGTAGCTGATGGGCCAGTCCTCCACCGCGGCCCCCTCCACGGGACCGTAGCTGGAGCGGAGCCGGAAGTCCTCCTCCCGGAACCTCGGGAGCTTGCCGTCGGCGTGGACCCCGCCGCCTCCGACCGTGCTCGGCAGGTTGTTGACGTCGCCGACCAGCAGGCGGTCACCGTCGCCCCCGTCCCGCCGGTAGGTGCGTGGCTCGAGGAGTGGGTCCGGTCCCAGGACGTGGCGGTGGACGAACTTGATCTCGTCGTTGGAGAACACGGTCTTGGGTGCGTAGGGCGGCTCCAGCTCGATGAGGTGGTTGCGGCCCTTCTCGAGGATGATGCAGTCCCATCCGAACCGGGTGACGGCCTCGGCGAAGGTGGCCCCACCCGGCCCCGAGCCGACGATCACCACCCGGGCATCGACGGTCATCGGTCGCCAGCCCCTCCGCCCCAGGGCCCACCCGCTGGCGAACTGTTCATGGTGGTGCGGTGTTGGTCCGCGGATCGGTGAACAGTTCGGGGTGGTGTGGGCGAACTGTTCATGGTGGCGCGGTGTTGGTCCGCGGATCGGTGAACAGTTCGGGGAAAGGAGATTGGAGGAGTCGCGGTCACGGTTCGGAGACCTCGGTGTCGGTGTAGCCGCGGGGCTGGGCGTCGCCGGGGAAGGCGATGAACCGCCATCCCACCTGGTCCCGGTTGCCGCCGTAGACCGGATCGCCGTAGAGGCCCTCACACGCGTGCTCGTACAGCAGCGCCTTGAACTCGGGCACCGCGTCGAGCCGGGCATCCTGTTCGGGCCCGTCGCAGGAGGCGAAGTCGGCGCCGAGCGCCTCCAGGCCCGCTCGGTAGCGCTCCTGCAGGCCGATCACCGGCCCGTTGAACTCCCGCTCGGGGATGCCCCGGGAGCCCTCGATGCGGATACGCCAGGCCAGCTCCTCCAGGGGGGACAGCTCCAGGAACGCCTCGAACCGGGCCTCGCCGCCCCGCCGCCCGGAGAACGGCCCGCCCGCCCATATCCGGGGCGGATCGAAGCTGAACGCGCCCAGCAACTGGTCGATGTAGTCGGCCACCCCAGCCCGGGTGGCCCCGGGTGCCCCCAGCTGGGGATCGGCAGGAATCAACCGTTCGCAGGCGGCGGCAACGACCGCGTACTCGGCGTCGGTGAAGAACACGGGCATACCGGCCGAGCTCAGGTGACGGTCAGTTCGTAGCCGAGATGGGGCGCCAGCCGGCAGGTCGAGCCGGGCGGGACCACCACCACCGTGAAGGGCTCCTGTATCAGGGCCGGCCCGGCGATCTCCGCCCCCACGCCGAGCACGCCGCCGTCGAAGACCGGCGTGTCGACGAAGCCGTCGCCGAAGAAGGCGGCGCGCCTGCCCAACACCGCCCGGGAGGGGTCGGTCACGGTGCCCGCCTCACCCAGGTGGTCGGGCTTGGGGGTGTAGCCGCGGGCGGTCAACCGCACGCCGCGCACCAGCGGCTGCTGGTTCCGGAAGGCGAAGCCCCGGTCGGCCTCGTGCAGGTCGTGGAAGCGCTCCGCGAGATCGAGCAGGCCCTCCTCGCAGAGCTCGGTGCCCTCGGGCACCGGCACGCTCATGTCGAAGTTCTGGCCCCCATAGGCCATCTGCACGTAGAGCTCGGCATGGATTGCCACGGGCGCCAGGCCGGCAGGCTCGAGCTCCTTGGTGACCTCCTCGTCGACGTCACGCATGAGCGCCCGCAACCGGTCGAGGTCCACCTGTGACAGGGGCACGACGTAGGAGCGCATCACGTCGACCACGTAGTCGGCGACCAACACCCCCAGGGCGGAGAAGGCAGGCGCGGTCTTGGGCACGATCACCCGGCTGATGCCGAGCTCGGCGGCGATGGCCCAGGCGTGCACCGGGCCGTTCCCGCCGTAGGCGAGCATCGCCAGCTGCCGTGGATCGGCCCCGTAGCCGGCGAGCACCTTGCGGGTGGCGTTGGCCATGTTGGCGTTGACGATCCGCTCGATACCCCAGGCTGCGGCGGTGACGTCGAGCCCCAGCGGCTCACCGACGTCCCGGGCGATGGCCGAGCGGGCCGCGTCCACGTCGAGTGTCATGCGCCCGGCGGCGAAGCCCTCGACGGGGAGATAGCCGAGCGCCAGGTCCGCGTCGGTGACGGTCGGCCGTTCGCCACCGCGTCCATAGCACACCGGACCGGGGGTCGATCCCGCCGATTCCGGCCCCACCAGCAGCGCTCCCTGCCTGACCCGGGCGATGGAGCCTCCGCCGGCACCGACCGACTGGACGTCGACCATGGGCATGCCGATGTAGTAGCGGTACCGCCAGTTCCAGTCGGTCTTGATCTGTGGCCGGCAGTCGCGCACCAGGCACAGGTCGAAGCTGGTGCCACCCATGTCCACGGCCACGAAGTCCGGCGCGTCGGCGGCCCGGGCGGCGACGGTGGCGCCCATCACGCCGCCCGTGGGGCCGGAGCCGAGCAGGCTCACCGCTCGCCGGGCCACGTACTCGGGGGGCATCACCCCGCCGGTGGATTGCATGATCAGGAGCTGGCCGCGGTAGCCCGCCCGCCGCAGCTTCTCGGAGAGGTTGGTGACGTAGCGGGTGATGCGCGGCGCCACGTACGCGTTGACCAACGTCGTCGACACCCGCTCGAACTCCGGGCCACGGGCCATCACCTCGTGCGAGAGCGAGATGTGTTCGGCACCCGGAAACTCTTCTTGGATGATCTCCCGGGTGCGCAGCTCGTGCTCGGGGTTCACGAACGAGAACAGGTACATGACCGCGAGCGAGCTGCACCCGAGCTTCGCCAGGCGCCGCACGCCGGCCCGGACCGCCTCCTCGTCGAGGGGGAGCAGCTCCTCGCCGTCGTAGGCGTGGCGCTGGGGAACGGGGAT
>NZ_DAIUCK010000024.1:0-33309 GCF_036846205.1 Rhabdothermincola sp.
CGCCGCCGCTGAAGGGGTGGCGATCGCCACGTTCGCCCTCCTCCGCTGGGACCGCACGGCGAGCCATACCGACGTCGCGTCGGGCCCCCAGCCGGACCGAACGGAGACCTTCGCGGAGGTCGGCGCCGAGATCCCTGCCAACACCTCCCGAGGCGCCCCCGTCCTCCCCGAGCCGACCGGTTCCGGCGAGGAGCGCACCACGGAGGCGGCGCCGATCGGCGAGTCCCAGCTCGGGTTCTTCACCAACCCTGCGGATCTCCGCGACGCGGTGCGCGCTGCCTATGGGCCGGTCGGGGCGGCAGCCGCGACGCCGAGCACGACCGGCTCAGGTGGAGGAGCCTCCGACCTTTCCGCGACCACGGCCATGATGGGCCCGTCCCCTTGCGCACCGGTCACCAACGCCACCGATTCGTCGCTCGGCCCATGGGTGTATGCCGCTGGCGTGACCTACCGGGGCGTGCCGGCGTACGTCGACGTGTTCGCTCCCGGCGACGGCTCTCCTGAGGTCGTGATGGTCACGGCGGTGGAAGGATGCCGCATCCTCGAGCGCTTCACGCTCTGATTCCCCCGCCACTCCCCACCGCTCCCTCGTCGGCGGTGCGTGCCGTGCCGGCGGCGAAGCTCGCCACCTTTCGGCACTAGGATCGCCGGCATGGCGAGCCCGGCCGATCGCGCGGTCCCGATGGCCGACCGGTCCTCCCCGGCGGACGACTGGCCTGCCCAGGCGACGGACGCCATCGTCAACGTGGTCGACCAGGTCCGCGACAAGACCACGGGGCCGATCCTCACCGCCTCGCGGGCGCTGGTCTTCGGGTTGATCACGTTCTTGCTCGCCACCATCGTCGTGGTCCTGGTGATCGTCGCGATGTTGCGACTGCTCAACGAGTTGCTGCCGGCCGTCTGGCTCACCTACCTGATCGTCGGGGTGTTCTTCACCGGGGTCGGGGCGATCCTGTTCCGGAAGCGGCACGCGCCGCCCTATCTCTGACGGATACCCCCTGGGGAATAGCTCGGGCCCACGACCCGTTGGCGGGGACACCTCCGTGACCAGTTGCCAGGAGCACTGCACCGTGGAAGGACTCACATGACGACCGACGTACGTAACGTCATCATCATCGGCTCCGGTCCCGCGGGCCTGACCGCGGCCATCTACACCGCCAGGGCCAACCTCCACCCCCTCGTGATCGAGGGTGAGCCGTCATCGACCAGCGATCAACCCGGTGGCCAGCTCATGCTCACCACCGAAGTCGAGAACTTTCCCGGTTTCCCGGAAGGCATCATGGGCCCCGAGCTGATGGCCCGGTTCCGTGAGCAGGCCCTGCGGTTCGGAGCAGAGATCGTCACCGAACGGGTCACCAGAGTCGACCTGTCGAGCAGGCCGTTCGGGATCTGGGTGGGTGACCCCGAAGCCGAACAGCCCACCTACCGCAGCCGCGCCGTCATCGTGTCCACCGGGGCCCGCTCGCTCATGCTGGGCCTCGAGGGTGAGCGACGCCTGCTCGGGCACGGCGTTTCGACCTGTGCCACCTGCGACGGTTTTTTCTTCCGGGGTCAGCACATCGCGGTCGTGGGGGGTGGCGATTCGGCGGTCGAAGAGGCCACCTTCCTCACCAAGTTCGCCGAGAAGGTCACGCTCATCCACCGGCGTGACGAGCTTCGGGCCTCGAAGATCATGCAGGAGCGAGCCTTCGCCAACCCCAAGATCGAGATCCTCTGGAACCACGTGGTCGAGGAGGTGCTGGGGACGACCACCGTCGAGGGTCTCAAGGTTCGCAACGTCATCACCGGCGAGATCTCCGAGCTGGCCGTGACCGGCCTGTTCGTGGCCATCGGCCACCAGCCCAACACCGATCTGTTCAAGGGACAGCTGGAGATGGAAGACACGGGGTACCTGATCACCCGCGAGGGCACCCGCACCAACGTCGAGGGGGTCTTCGCGTGCGGTGACGTCCAGGACCACGTGTACCGCCAGGCGATCACCGCGGCCGGCTCAGGCTGCATGGCCGCCATCGATGCCGAGCGGTGGCTGGACGCACAGCCCCATCCATGACCGGTTCGGCATCGCGCTACGGTGAGCGCTGCGATGGCGCGCCGGCGCTCACGGAATGCCGCCCGCGGTCTGCACGTTGGTGTGATTCCCGCTCGTAGCCCAGAAGGATCCAGTGATGTCCGTACCCGTCACCACGCTCTCCGACGCCACCTTCGACGAAGAGGTACTCGGGGCCGATCAGCCGGTCCTCGTCGATTTCTGGGCCGAGTGGTGCGGCCCCTGCAAAATGATCGCCCCAGTCCTCGAGGAGATCGCCACCGAACACCCCGGTCTGCGGGTCACCAAACTCAACGTGGACGACAACCCTGACATC
The DNA here is from genome assembly GCF_036846205.1 of Rhabdothermincola sp. Classification (NCBI taxonomy): domain Bacteria; kingdom Bacillati; phylum Actinomycetota; class Acidimicrobiia; order Acidimicrobiales; family Iamiaceae; genus Rhabdothermincola; species Rhabdothermincola sp. The sequence goes on from NZ_DAIUCK010000024.1 coordinate 2,364, forward strand.
CCGCTCCGCTTTTCGGTGATGAGTATCCCGACGCTTATCGTTTTCAAAGATGGCAAGGAGGCGGCCCGTATCGTCGGAGCTAGAGGCAAGGCGCAACTCCTACAGGAGTTGAGTCAGTTCCTCTGAACCTCGCGGGTCAACCTCACCCCGACTGATGAGCGCGGGGGTTCTGGTGTCTGAGCGTCCCACCTCGGCGAGCCCGACCACCCTTCCGTTGCTGCCCAACGCCTGCGGCGAAGCGGTGCGCGACCTCCAGCGGCGGCTCACTGCGCTGGGCCACGAGATCGATCCCGGCGAGGTGGGAACCTTCGGTCCGAGTACCGAACGGGCCGTGCGGCGATTCCAGGAGAGCCGGGGTCTCCTGGTCAACGGCTCGTGCGATGCACCGACGTGGGCGGCGTTGGTGGAAGCCGGCTACCGGCTCGGTGATCGGCTGCTCTACCACCGCAACCCGATGCTCCGCGGCGATGACGTGGCCGATCTCCAGTTGCGACTCGGAGCGCTGGGATTCGACGCTGGCCGCGTGGACGGCATTTTCGGTCCCAACACCGAAGCCGCATTGAAAGACTTCCAGCGCAACACCGGCCTGACGACCGACGGGGTCTGCGGGCGCGATGTACTCGCCACGCTCGAGCGGCTCGGCGGCCGCGTCGATCACAACTCGAGCGTTGCTGGGGTCCGCGAACGTGACCGCCTCCGGCACTCGCCACGTGCGCTCCACGGTCGACGACTAGCGATCGGCGACGGGGGTGGGCTGGAGGTGGTGGTCACCGCCATGGCCAGGGATCTGCAGGCCAAGGGGGCGGTGGTGGCCGTACTCAACCATCCTGACCCGTCAATCCACGCCCGGGAAGCAAACGAGTTCGACGCTGATGTCTACCTCGGTCTCGGCTTCGGTGACCAGGACCTCTGCCAGTGCACCTACTACGCCACGACAGGCTTTGAGAGCGCCGGTGGGCATCATCTCGCCGACGTCCTCACCACCACCCTCCACCAGCAAGCAGGACTCCCCGTTGCTGAGAGCCGGGCGATGCGGCTGCCGATCCTCCGGGAGACCCGGATGCCCGCCGTGATGTGCTACCTCGGACCAGTGGATCAGGTGGTCGTGGGCACCGCCACCGTCGCCGAAGCCTTGGTCACCGGGTTGGTCCATTGGGTGGAGGATCCCGTCGTCACGTGAACCGGTCCGTTCGCCCAGGACTCCCTCATGTGACAGATGCCACTGAAGTCGAACGGTTGACCACAGGGTTTGTCACAGGTTGTGGATCAACCAGAGCATCGCGCGGTCACGAGGGGTCGGCGTTTCAGCTCGTTCCCGCCGTGATCACCCCGTAGATTCGCTCAAGATCGTCAAGGGTGGCGAACTCGATGATCACCCTCCCCCGATCGGCGCCGAGTGTGACTTTCACCCTGGTGTCGAGACGATCCGCGAGCAGGGCCTCGAGTTCCAGGATGGCAGCGGGCCTGGTCTCGCCCGGTTCGCGTGGGGTCGATGTCTCGACCGGTGGGGTGACCGGGCCTGCACCATCCGTCGTCGACGGCTCGTCGCCTTGCACCTGCCGGCGCACCAGCTCCTCGACCTCTCGCACCGTCAACTCCTCAGCCACGGCCAACCGGGCCAGCTCTTCCTGGAAGGCCTGATCCGGCACGCCGAGGATGGCTCGAGCGTGGCCCGCGGAGAGCCGACCCTCCGCCACGAGCTTCTGGACCGCTCCTGGCAACTGGAGCAATCGAATCGTGTTCGCCACCGCCGATCGGCTCTTGCCCACTCGGGTCGCCACCTGATCCTGGGTGAGTGAGAAGTCATCGATGAGCTGCTGGTATGCCGCCGCCTCTTCCAGCGGGTTCAAATCCTCTCGATGCAGGTTCTCAACCAGCGCTTGCTCCAGCGACTGTTCGCTCTGCACCGTGCGGACCAACGCAGGGATGGTCGACAGGCCTGCCCTCTGCGCTGCTCGCCATCGCCGTTCACCGGCGATCAGCTCGTACAAATCGGTGCCAGCAGGACGGACCAGGATCGGCTGCAGGACGCCGACCTCCCGAATGGACGCGGTCAGCGAGGCCAGTGCCTCCTCATCGAAATGTGAACGGGGTTGGTATCGGTTGGGCTCGATCTGGCTGATCGAGAGTTCCCGGAGTTGGGGACCTCCGTCCCTCGCATCCTCTGAGGCGGGAATCAGCGCCCCGAGGCCCTTACCCAACCCGCTGCGCCGCGCCACCGCTGACCTCCTTCGCCAGCTCCCGGTAGGCGATCGCACCTCGGGAACTCGGATCGAACGTGATGATGGGTTGACCGAACGATGGGGCCTCGGACAACCGCACCGTGCGCGGCACTACCTGCCGCAACACCTTGTCGCCGAAATGGGCCCGTACCTCGCTGGCCACCTGATCCGCCAACTTTGTGCGAGCATCGAACATGACCAGCACGATGGCGCTGACCTCGAGGTCGGGATTCAGGTTCCGTTGCACCAGATCGACGTTTCGGAGCAGCTGACCCAAACCCTCCAGTGCGTAGTACTCGCACTGGATCGGCACCAGCACCTCCGACGCCGCCGCAAAGGCGTTCACCGTGAGTAGACCAAGCGATGGTGGGCAGTCGATCAGGATGTAGTCGTAGTCGTCACGGACTTCCCGCACTGCCTTGCGGAGCTTCAACTCCCGGCTGAATGCCGGAACAAGTTCGATCTCGGCCCCTGCGAGATCCAGGCTAGCGGGAGCCACGAACAGCCCTCGGACCGACGACCCCTCGATGCAGTCATCGAGGGGGACGTCGTTGATGATCACGTCGTACATCGAGGCATCGAGGGCCCGGATGTTGATACCGAGCCCGGTCGAGGCGTTCCCTTGCGGATCGAGATCGATGACGAGCGTGCGGTAGCCCAGCTCGGCCAGGCACGCACCCAGGTTCACCGCGGTGGTCGTCTTCCCCACCCCGCCCTTCTGGTTGGCGATCGCGATCACCCGGGGTAATGGGCGACGAACCGTGGCCGGTGCTCCTGCCTCGATGATCCGCTCGGCGAGATCGATGTCCCCGGGCAGGTCAATGGCGGGTTCCGGTGACGAGTCCACCCGGTCGACGTCGCGATCCGACGGTTCGTCGGCCAGGGTCGGCTTGGGGTCGGCCACCGCAGCCTGGCTCGGTTGTCCAGGCAAAAACCTGCTCAGGATGCCGAAGGCGGGGCGTCCACCGCTTCCGCTGGATTCGGGGGTCACCGGTCCATCCTTCCTGTCGAACGGCGGCGTGGTCAAGCACCGTGGCGGTGTTTCACGTGGAACATCCGGTCAGTGGAACAGCGGCCTCTTCGCCGGTATCCCGACCCGACGCGGGAAGCGCTCGGGACAGGGTCTCGTTTGCTTCAAGACTTGGATTCCGCGAACGACGCCTTCTGGTTGCAACCCCAACTCTGCCAGCTCCTCCGGTGGCCAGCGCCGCTTCTCCTCGGGGTGCGGCGGCTCGCTCACCAGCAGGTAACCGTCCCGTCGCAGGAAGCCCGTCGCGCACTCGGCGGTGACCGCCGGTGGCCCGAAGCTCCGAGCCACCACCAGATCGATCTGGTGACGGAGCTGCGCATCCCGGGACAGTAGCTCCGCACGGCCCCAGCGAACTGAGACCCGGTCGGCCAGACCAAGGGTGTTGACAGCCTCGTGGAGGAACGCTGCTCGCCGCTCGCCGGCCTCGACCAAGACCCAGGTGAGCTCGGCATCGGCGACGGCGAGCGCCAGACCCGGCACTCCACCGCCACTGCCCAGGTCAACAGCCCGGGCGAAAAGGGCTCCTCGTGCCCGAAGCTCGTCGATCCGGCTCCCGAAACGCTCCGCCTGTCGGACGTGCTCGTCCACGGGTCCGGGACCGAGAAACCCCCTGGCCCGTGCCTCCTCGAGCACCGCCAGCAGCGCTGCCCCTTCGGCGGACGGGCTCACTCGCGGCCCTCGCCGGTCGCAGAGGCGGATCGCAGGGAGTGGTCCGGGCTCAGGGCTGGGGAACGATGATGACTCGGCGACGAGGATCTTCGCCCTCGGAGAGCGTCGACACCCCGTCGATCGCGTTCACGGTGTCGTGGACGACCTTGCGATCGGCGGACCCCATCGGTTCGAGAGCCTTCTGCACCCCGGTCCGCTTGACTTCTTCAGCGACCGAGCGAGCGAACCGCTCCAGTGCCTGGCGGCGACGCTCACGGTATCCCGCCACATCCACGCGGAACCGTCCACGGTGAGCGCCGTGGGCCTGGCGCTGCACCACAGTCCGAGCGAGCTCCTGCACTGCGACGAGCGTCTGGCCCTTGGGGCCGATCAACAAGCCCAGGTCGTCGCCTTCGATCCTCACTTCCAGGGTGTCATCGTCGACGCGCACCTGCTGCACGTCTCCGTCGAGATCGAACGCGTCAAGCAAGCCCTCCAAGAAGGCCTCCACGATGTCCCCCTGCTCCTCCAAGGAGACCTCCTCCACCGTCATGCCCGGGCCTCCTTCGTCGGGGCTGCTGGACTCCATGACTTGCTCTGACGGTACCGCACCAGCATCGCCTGCGCGCCCCGGTGCACCTCGACCACCGCGTCCCCGCCGGCGAGACCGTCGTGTACTCGTCGCCGTGGCTCGTTTCCCTGGGGTTTCGGGGTTCTCGACGATCTCAGCATCGCCAGACTCGGTTGGGCGTTCCCGCCCCTGCTGAGGCGGGGCCTGGCCCGCCTGCTGCTGATTGACGGTCTTCGGTGACCGCACTCGCCCCTGCTCACGGCCGTTGTCACCGGCCGACCGCCCACGCCTCCGACGCTCACGGCGGTCGGCTTTCGGTCGAGGCTGGGTCGGCTTGACCCGGGCCCTCACCCGAGCCTCACGGCGAATCCGTCCGAAGAGCCCAGCCTTGGGCTCCTCGAGCACCTCGAACTCCGCGTCGCTCAGGTCGACGCCCAACTGGTCGAGGGCTCGGTCCTTCGCTTCGTCCACCGTTCGCCCGGTGGTCTCCACCCACTCCAACCTTGGCTACCTCTTCTTCTTTCGCGCGCGTGGCTGCAGAGCCGGCTGGCCCGTCCCGCGGCTCGTCTTCGGGGTGACCCGGCTCGCCCCACCGGTACGGCTCGAGGGCCGCTTGGCCACCTTGGCCGCGTCCTGTTTCCCACTCTTGTCCGCGCCCCGGGTCTTGCCGGTGTCGTCCTTCCTAGGCGAGCTCTGCTTCTTGGCCGGCGAGGTGGCAGCCTTCTTGCCAGCCTCCCGGTTGGCCTTCAGTTCCGCCCGGGACATCCCGTAGATACTGCGCGAGATGAACGCCTGCTGCCCGATGCGGTAGAGGTTCGACACGGCGAAATACAGGACCAGACCGACCGGGAGCCCGAACGAGATCACCGGGAGGAACACCGGCATGATGCGCATGATCATCTGCTGCTGCGGATTGATCTGCGCGTTGGGGTTGCGGCCCTGAATCTGTCGTTGCTGGACGAACCCAGTGACCGCGACGATGGCGATGAGAACCAGGTACGGCAACGCATGCAGGATGCCGGTGCTCAGCGCCTGGCTGGCCGACTCCGCCAGGTTCATCCCCAGCGGCCCACTCATGGTCGTCGAGCCGTGCAGGGCCTGATACATCTCCGTATCAGGGTGAATGAAGGCGGGATCGAACGGACGTTCGATCCCGGGTGGGGTTCCCGGCGTCTTCCCCACCCCGAGCTGACCGGTCACCCAACCGGCATCGAACCCCAACGAGCTCTCGCGCCGGGTGAGGCCACGAAGCACCTGGTACAGCACCAAGAACACCGGCATCTGCACGAGCAGGGGGAGGCAACCTCCCAACGGGTTGAGGTTGTTCTCCTTGTAGAACCTGAGGAGCTCCTCGTTCAGCCGCTGTCGATCGTCCTTGTACTGTTGTTGGATCTTGCGGATCTCCGGTTGGAGCTGCTGCATGACCATCATGGAGCGGGTGCCCTTCAGGGTCAGTGGCGTCACGATGATCATCACGAGCAGCGTCAGCATCGTGATGGCGAACGCGTAGCTGTGCACGAGCCCGTAGAAGAACGACAGGATCGCGGCGAAGAAATCGAAGAACGCGTTCATCAAGCGACCTTCCGTTGCGTGGTCGACGAGGAGGATCGGGCCCGCGGTTCAGGTACCGGGTCCCAACCGTGACTGCCCCATGGGTGGCAGCGACCCAACCTCCGGGCGGCCAACCAACCCCCGCGTATCGATCCATGGATCTGGATGGCCTCAAGGGCGTAGGTGGAACAGCTCGGCGTGTAGCGGCACGGCGACGGGCGCCAGGCGAAAACCCACTGGTAGGCCCGGATCAGCGCCACCAACAGGCGAGCCGGGAGCCGGACTCGGCGCGACGCGCTCACTCGCGCCCCTTCCCCACACGCTCGAGCGCTGCTGTCACGTTGCTCCTCAACTCCTCATGAGACAGTGCCACGGCGCCCGGATCCACGCCGATCAGGTACGCCCCTGGCCTGAGTGGACTGTCCACATCCTGGGCCAGCTCCACCAGTACTCCACGAAGGCGCCGCCGGATGCGGTTTCGCACCACCGCTGAGCCCACCCGCCTGCTGACGGCGAATGCGACCCTCGGTGGCTCGTGCCGCTCACTCGGGGTCTTCGCGGGCAGGTGCGTGACCCGAACCGGTCCGGACCGAGACCGCCTTCCGTACTGGCGGAGCGCGTCGAAGGTCCCGCGGTCGCGGACTCGCCAGATCAGGCCGACAGTCGCTGCCGCCCCTTCAAGCGACGGGCCCTCAAGACTCGGCGTCCTGCTCGCGTCGACATGCGGTGCCGGAAACCGTGCCGCTTGGCTCGGCGACGATTGTTGGGCTGGAACGTTCGCTTCACTTCTTGCCTCCTCGACCACCGAGCCTCCCTCGGCTGGCGGCGTTGTGGAAATCCGAGTGGCGAGACCCTCCGGCACATGGGGCGCCACCCGGCCGCGCGTCCCGAAGACCATCCGCGCGTATCTCGGCGAGACTCGCCAATGCTGGTCGCGAGGGTAGAACCGTGGTCGCGAGAGGGGCAACCCGGCTCGGCTCGATCCCCGGCTGGTCCACTGGAAACCCTTACTGACCAGCTCATTCACGGCCGACACCCGTACCCCGTGCGCGATCGTCCACAGGGTGCTACGGTCGCCGATCGCACCGAATCGACTCGTTCGCCCCTCGGCGCAGCCGGTCGGTCGCAACAGGGCTGGCTACCCGACAAGAGGCGCCGGCCACGTTTTCCACAGTTGTGGACTCCGTTGTGGACGTGATGGTACCCAAGGAGGCGTACGGGCTGGTGGAGGGAGCGCATGAGTTGTGGACAGCATGTGCGGAGATCCTCCGCGAGCAGGTCTCCGAGGCTGTCTGGCTCACCACCTTCAACGCTGCCAAGCCCTTGGAGCTTGCCGATGGGCAACTCCGCTTGGCCGTGCCGAGCAGCGTCGTGCGGGACCGTATCGAGGGCCGCTATCTGACGTTGGTGCGCAGTGCGCTCGCCGATGTGGGCGGCGGAGCCATCGAGCTCCGCATCGAGGTGCACACGGAGGGTGACCAGGCAGCCACTCGAGATGAGTTCACAGCACCCGCCCATGGCGACCGTCAGGACATCCACAATCCTGTGGACAGCGGTCGTCATCCAGTCGGCACACCCGACGACACCGGCACCCGCCGGGGGCGGGAGCCGGATTTCGTCAACCCCCGCTACACGTTCGAGGCCTTCGTCATCGGCACCTCGAACCGATTCGCTCACGCCGCGGCCCTCTCCGTGGCGGAAACTCCGGCTCGCTCCTACAACCCGCTGTTCATCTACGGCGACGCCGGCCTCGGCAAGACCCACCTCCTCCAAGCGATCGCGCACTACGTCAACGAGAACTACCCGACGTTCGTCGTGCGCTACGTGACCACCGAGACATTCCTCAACCAGTTCGTCGACGCCATCCGGGCTGGCGCCATGGCCGATTTCAAGAAGCGCTACCGCGAAGTCGACGTCCTCCTGCTGGACGACATCCAGTTCATCGAGAAGAGCGAGCAGCTCCAAGACGAGTTCTTCCACACGTTCAACGCCCTCTACCAGGCAAACCGCCAGATCGTCCTCTCCTCGGACCGCCCGCCCGACGCCATGGCCACGCTCGAGGAGCGGCTCCGCAGCCGGTTCAAGATGGGGCTCACCACCGAGATCAACCCACCCGAGCTCGAGACCCGGTTGGCGATCCTCCGCAAGAAGGCCGAGAACGAACCGGTGCCTCCACCGCCGGAGGTCCTCGAGTTCATCGCGTCAAACATCACCAACAACATCCGTGAGCTGGAAGGTGCACTCATCCGGGTTTGTGCTTATGCGAGCCTCACCGACGAGAAGCTCTCAGTCGATCTCGCCGAGCGGGTGCTCTCGGATCTCATCACCGACAGCGGGCCGAAACCCATCACCCCCGAACTCATCATGCGCAAGACGTGCGAGATGTTCGGCTACTCGGAAGAAGAGATCCGGGGCAAGAGCCGTCGGCGTCCCCTCGTCACCGCCCGCCAGATCGGCATGTACGTCTTCCGGGAGATGACCGATCTGAGCTACCCCGCCATCGCGCGGGAATTCGGCGGCCGGGACCACACAACCGTCATCCACGCGGTGGAGAAGGTGGGCGCCCTCATGAAGGAACGCCGGCAGGTCTACGACCAGGTCACCGCGCTCACCCAAGCCGTCCGGAGTGGATCCTGACCGGCTCAATCTCACCTGGAGCGCGTGCCTGTGGGGAAGACACCGTGGAGAAGTCTGTGGATCGCCCGCCCGCGAGCGTGGACATCTGCTCGGCGATCCCCCGACCCGCCCGGCCACCATGCCAACCTGTGAGGGACTGGGGATGGCCCGAGGACAGCGAAACCAGTCCTGACCTGCGCCAGCGAGTAGATGTCCACAATCCCCAGCCCCTACTACGGCTACTACCAGCTATCAATCAACGAGAAGCGATAGAGAAAGCGAGCCTGCGGTGAAGTTCCGGTGTGAACGCGACAAGCTCGTCGAGGCCCTCGGTGCTGCCCAGCGAGCGGTGACCAACCGGGGCAGCAGCCTGCCGGTGCTGTCAGGAGTCCGGCTGGAGCTCGCGGGTGAGCGACTGCGGGTGACCGGCAGCGACCTCGATCTCACCATCTCCGCCACGATCGAGGTCGCAGCAGGTGACGACGGTGTCGGGGTCCTGCCTGCCAAGCTTGTGACCGACATCGTCCGAGCACTTGGCCCCGGTGCGGTCGAGGTCGAGGTCGATGACGACGAGGCTCGCATCGTGGCAGGCCGGTCGCAGTTCGCGGTGCGGACCATCCCAGCCCACGAGTTCCCCCAACTCCCGGAGCCGGCCGACCAGTCCGTGGAGCTCGACGCCCGAGCGTTCGCCGATGCCTTGCGGCAGGTGGTCTCCGCGGCGAGTGTGGACGAGGCTCGGCCGATCCTCACTGGTGTACTGATGGCCGCCGAAGGTGACGGCCTCCGCCTCGTGGCCACCGACTCGTACCGGCTCGCGGTGCGTGATCTTCCCGGCACATCGGTCCTGGAGCCGGACCAGAGCGTGCTCGTGCCGTCTCACGCCCTGAAGGAGCTGACCCGCTTGCTCGGGGATGCGTCGACCATCACCTTGCGTCTCGGGGATCGGGACGCGTCCTTCGAGCTCGACGGGATCGGCGACCTGAACACGGTGCGGCTGATGACCCGGCTGATCGAGGGGGAGTTCCCCAACTACCGGGGTCTCATCCCGAAGAACCAGCCGAACCGGCTGACCGTGGAGCGAGAGGCGTTGCTCGAAGCGCTCCGGCGGGTACGTCTGCTTGCTCGAGAGGCCACGCCGGTTCGCCTGGTCATGAGGCCTGACAACCTCGAGCTCCTTGCTGTCACCCAGGACGTCGGACAGGCACACGAGGAGCTCGACGCGAAGTACGAAGGCACCGAACTGACGGTGGCCTTCAACCCGGAGTACCTGATTGCAGGCATCGAGGTCACTCCTGGTGATGAGATCACCCTCGAGACGATCGACGCCCTGAAACCGGCGCTCGTGCACGGTCTCGGTGACACCGAGTTCCTGTACCTGCTGATGCCGGTGCGGGTGAGTTGACACCCCTTGTATCTGCGTCGGCTCTGGCTCGAGGACTTCCGTAACTACGAGCATGCCGAGGTCGACCTGGCCCGCGGCCTGACCGCAGTGATCGGCGACAATGGGCAGGGCAAGAGCAACCTGGTCGAGGCGATCGGCTACCTCGCGACCCTCTCATCGTTCCGTGGGGCACCGAACGAGGCCCTGGTCCGCAAGGGGCGGGATCGGGCGGTGGTTCGCGCCGAGGGCGAGCGCGCCGGTCGATCGCTGCTGATCGAAGCGGAGATCGCCGCCCACGGCCGGGGCCGGGTGCTGGTCAACAAACAGCGGCTGGTGAGGAACCGCGATCTGCTGGGGGCACTACGGGTGACGATCTTCGCCCCTGACGACCTGGCACTGGTCAAGGGGGCTCCGGTGGAGCGCCGCCGGTTCCTCGATGATGCTCTCGTTGCCATCCGGACGAGCAACGACCTGCTCCGCACGGAGTACGAGCGAGTCGTGCGGCAGCGCAACGCGCTGCTCAGGCAAGCCGGCGGCCGTCTCGCCCCGGACATCGCCACGACCCTGGAGGTCTGGGACGCCAAGCTGGTCGAGACGGGTGAAGCGCTGGCCGCGCAACGGGTGCGCCTGCTCGATGTGTTGGAGCCGTACCTCTCGAACGCCTACGACCAGGTCGCTGGGGTCCCAGCGGCCGTGACGGCCCGTTACGTGGCGCCCTGGCGTGAGCACGGCCTCGCTGCTGCCATTCACGATCTCCGGCGGGATGAGCTGCGTCGCGGCGTGAGCCTGGTCGGGCCCCATCGTGACGACGTCGAGTTGCGGATCGACGACCTGCCGGCCCGCACGCACGGGTCGCAGGGCGAACAACGCTCGCTGGCCTTCGCGCTGCGCTTGGCCGTGCACACCGCGGTCACGGACGTAGTCGGTGCAGCGCCACTGCTGGTACTCGACGACGTGTTCTCCGAGCTCGACCCCCGCCGGAGCGACGCGCTGCTGCGAGCGTTGCCCCCGGGCCAGACGGTGCTGACGACCGCCGTGTCGTTGCCGTCCGGGGCACGATGTCAGCGCGTCCTCCAGGTGCATGACGGTCTGGTGGTGGAGCAGTCAGCGGTGTGGTAGGCGTACGGGTCTTGCACCGGCACGGCCAGGTGGGTGTGGCGTATCGGCTGGGGCTGCTCCGGGTCTGATCTCGTCCCCGCCTGGTCGGGTTCACTGGGGCCATACTCTCGGGCGATGAGCTGGCGACCGCTCCCGACGAGCGACGGGAACGATTCCCAACCCGAACGGCTGGCGCACAGCCTCGACCGGGTGGTCCGGCACCTGGGAGGCTCCTCGGCCGGCGCCGTCGGTGGCCTGTTCGGCTCATGGGAGCAGATCGTCGGTGAGCGTGTGGCTCGGCACGCGACGCCCTCGGCACTGCGGGACGGGGTCCTGGTGGTCGCCGTCGACGACCCCGCATGGGCGACCCAGCTGCGGTTCCTCGAACGTGAGATCCTGGGCCGGGTGCAGGAGGTGCTGAACCTTCCGGAGCTGGCTCGCCTGGAGGTTCGCGTCCGCCGATCGAGGGGCTGATCGGCCCGCTCGGGAGCCACCCGGCAGCGGGTGCTGTTCGACGGAAGCGTCGGCCCCGGCTGGTAGACTTTGATCATTGTGATCGGTGCCGTCGAGCAAGCTTTTCCTACGTGTTCCGGCGACGATCTCCCCAGATGAGAGCCGTGCACCGGCCGTGCCGGAGCACCGAGTCGGAAAGGCCGTGGCTGCGTGGCGCAGACCGCTGAATCGACGTACGGAGCGAAGGACATCACCGTCCTCGAGGGCCTCGAAGCCGTGCGCAAGCGTCCCGGCATGTACATCGGCTCCACCGGGCCGGCCGGGCTTCACCACCTCGTGTACGAGGTCGTCGACAACGCGGTCGACGAGGCGATGGCTGGGTATGCCAGCCGCATCGACGTCACGCTGTTGCCCGACGGTGGCTGTGAGGTGGTCGATGACGGGCGCGGGATCCCCGTCGATCCCCATCCGGATCCGAAGCTGAAGAAGAAGTCGGCCGCCGAGGTGGTCCTCACGGTGCTCCACGCGGGCGGCAAGTTCGGCGGTGACGGCTACAAGGTCTCAGGCGGGCTCCACGGCGTGGGCGTCTCGGTCGTGAACGCGCTGTCCCGCCGGCTCGAGGTGGAGATCGACCGCGATGGTCAACGCCACTACATGGACTTCGAGAACGGCGGGAAGACCAAGACCAGGCTCAAGGTGATCGGCAAGGCGCCACGTGGCCGTACCGGTACGACGGTGCGGTTCTGGCCCGATCCTGCGATCTTCGACGAGATCAACTTCCGGGCCCAGACATTGCTGGAGCGCTTCCAGATGATGGCGTTCCTCAACCGGGGCCTCGAGATCCGCTTCGTCGACAAACGACCTGACGGGCACCCCGAGCCCGTCGTGTTCAAGTACGCGGGGGGCATCGTCGACTTCGTCCGGCACCTCAACGAGACCAAGGAGCCGCTCTTCAAGCGCATCGGCTACTTCGAGCAGGCCGAAGACGACCAGGAAGTGGAGATCGCGTTCCAGTGGAACACCGGCTACCAGACCGACGGCCTCCACTCCTTCGCCAACGGCATCGCCACCATCGAAGGCGGGATGCACGAGGAGGGCTTCAAGAAGGCTCTCACCAACGTGGTGAACCGCTACGCGCGCGAGAAAGGCCTCATCAAGGAGAAGGACGACAACCTCCAGGGTGAGGACATCCGTGAGGGTCTCACGGCGATCATCTCGGTCCGTCTGCGCGAGCCCCAGTTCGAGGGCCAGACGAAGGGCAAGCTCGGCAACGTGTCGATGCGTTCGCTCGTCGAGCGGGCCACGAACGAGAAGCTGCGTGACTGGTTCGAGGAGAACCCGACCGAGGCCCGCAAGGTCGTGCAGAAGGCCGTGCAGGCTTCCCGAGCGCGCATCGCCGCCCGCAAGGCCAGGGAGGCCACCCGCCGCAAGTCGGCGCTCGAAGGCGCGGGCATGCCCGACAAGCTGCGGGACTGCGCGAGCCGCAATCGTGACGAGTGTGAGCTGTTCATCGTCGAGGGTGATTCCGCCGGTGGGTCCGCAGTGCAGGCCCGTAACCCGAACAACCAGGCGATCCTCCCCATCCGAGGCAAGATCCTCAACGTTGAGCGGGCTCGCATCGACCAGATGCTGAAGAACGCGGAGATCCAGGCACTCATCTCCGCGATCGGTGCCGGGGTCGGTGAGGAGTTCGATGTCGAGAAGATCCGCTATGACAAGGTCATCATCATGTGTGACGCCGACGTCGACGGCTCACACATCCGCACCTTGCTCCTCACCTTTTTCTTCCGGCAGATGAAGGACCTGGTCGAACAGGAGCACGTCTACATCGCCCAGCCCCCGCTGTACTCGACGGTGGTCGGCAAGGAGAAGGTGTATCTCAAGGACGACCAGGCCAAGGCCGCGTTCCTGCAGGAGCACCCGAACCACAAGAAGGAGTTCCAGCGTTTGAAGGGCCTCGGCGAGATGGACTGGGAGGAGCTCGGCGAGACCACGATGGACCCTGCGAACCGGACGCTGCTCAAGGTGTCGGTCGAGGCCGCGGCCATCGCGGACGAGGTCTTCTCCGTGCTCATGGGTGACGACGTCGAGTCACGCAAGCAGTTCATTGCCAGCAACGCCAAAGACGTGCGCTTCATCGACATCTGAGGGATGCCGCTGCCATGACCGACATGACTCCCCCTGACGACGGCGAGAACCGAGCCGGTATCAACATCCAACAGATCGAGATCCAGGAGGAGATGGAACGCTCCTTCCTGGACTACGCGATGTCGGTCATCACGGCGCGGGCGTTGCCCGACGCGCGCGACGGTCTCAAGCCGGTGCACCGCCGGATCCTGTGGGGCATGTACGACCTGCGCGCGCTTCCCGACCGGCCGACCCTCAAGTGCGCCCGGGTCACGGGCGAGGTGATGGGCAAGTACCACCCGCACGGCGACAGCGCGATCTACGACGCGTTGGTCCGGATGGGGCAGGACTTCTCGCTTCGCCATCCTCTCATCCATCCGAAGGGCAACTTCGGCTCACCAGACGATCCACCTGCGGCGTCGCGCTACACCGAGTGTCGGCTGGCTCCGATCGCACTGGAGATGCTGGAGGGGATCGACGAGGAGACAGTCGACTTCGCGGATAACTACTCGGGTGAGTTCACCGAGCCGGTCGTCCTTCCAGCCCGCTTCCCCAACTTGCTGGTCAACGGCAGCCAGGGCATCGCGGTCGGCATGGCCACGAACATCCCCCCGCACAACCTCGCCGAGGTCGTCGACGCGGTGATCCATCTTCTGGACCACCCCGACGCCACCCCGCAGGACCTCATGCAGTTCGTGACCGGTCCGGACTTCCCCACCGGCGGTCTCATCATGGGGCGCCAAGGCATTATCGACGCGTACACCACCGGGCGAGGCTCGATCCGCATCCGGGGCAAGGCCGAGATCCAGGAAGGCAGCCGCAACGACCAGATCATCATCACCGAGCTTCCCTACCAGGTCAGCCCCGACGCGGTGCTCACGAAGATCCGGGACCTCGTCGAAGCCCGTGAGCTCGACGGCATCGCCGACTTGAACAACGAGTCCGCCAAGGGCCAGCTCCGGTTGGTGGTCAAGCTCAAGAAAGACGCGCCCGCGCTCGTGGTGCTCAACAACCTCTACAAGCGCACGCCGCTGCAGACGAACTTCGCGGTCAACTGCGTCGCGCTGGTCGACGGGGTGCCGCGCACGCTCAATCTCCGCGACGCGCTGGTCGCTTACATCGATCACCAGGTCGAGGTGATCACGCGCCGGTCGCAGTTCCGGCTCGACAAGGCCCGAGCCCGGGCTCACATCGTCGAGGGTCTCATCAAGGCCCTGGACCTCATTGACGAGATCATCGCCACCATCCGGGCTTCCGACGACAAGGCCGCGGCGCGCACAGCGCTGATGGCCGAGCCGTTCTCCTTCAGCGAGGTACAGGCCGAGCACATCCTGGACATGCAGCTCTCCCGGCTCACCCGTCTCGGTCGCACCCAGCTCGAGGAGGAGCTGGCCGAGCTGCGGGAGACCATCGCGGAGCTCGAGGCCATCCTGTCCGACGAGGGTCGACTCCGGGGCGTGATCAAGACCGAACTGGGTGAGATCAAGGAGCGATACGGGGAGCCGAGGCGCAGCCAGATCACCTTCGATGTGGGTGACCTCGACATCGAGGACCTGATCGAGGACGAAGAGCTCGTGGTGACGATGTCGGCGAAGGGCTACATCAAGACCATGGCGTCCGACGTCTTCCGCACCCAGAGCCGAGGAGGTCGCGGGGTGGCCGGCGCGAAGCTCAAGGACGAGGACTACGTCACCCACATCATCCACACGTCCGCGCACGCCTACCTGCTCTTCTTCTCCAGTCGTGGGCGGGTGTACCGGCTGAAGGCGCACGAGATCCCGATGAAGGAGCGCACGGCTCGGGCCACAGCGATCGTGAACCTGCTCCCGCTCCAGCCGGGAGAGACGATCCAGTCGATCATCGACACCCGGGACTACGAGACGAACCGGTTCCTGTTCTTCTGCACCAAGAACGGCCAGGTCAAGAAGACGAAGTTCACCGAGTACGACTCGTCGCTGCGAACCGGCCTGATCGCACTGAACCTTCGCGAGGGTGACGAACTGGTGAAGGTGATCCCCACCAACGGCACCGACGACATCTTCCTCGTGAGCCGCAAGGGCATGGCGATCCGCTTCTCCGAAGAGGAGGTGCGGGCCATGGGACGGGCGGCGGCCGGCGTGCGCGGCATGCGGCTCAAGGAAGGCGACCAGGTCGTCTCCTGTGACGTGGCTCGCGACGACGCCAGCATCCTGATCGTCACCAATGGCGGATACGGCAAGCGCACCCAGCTCGACAAGTTCAACCGGCAGGGCCGCGGGGGTCAGGGGGTGCGCGGCATCAAGCTCACGGCGAAGAAGGGCGAGGTGGTCTCCGCGTTCATGGTCGGCCTCGACGACGAGATCTTCGTGATCGCGTCGAGCGGGGTGGTCATCCGCATGCCGGTGCGGCAGATCTCGTCCCAGGGCCGCGATGCGACCGGCGTGAGGGTGATGAACCTCGATCCTGACCAGGTCGTCGCCGCGGCGGCGCCGGTGCTGCAAGCCGACGACGATCAGAACTGATCACTCGGTCGCCCGTACCGCCGGCTCGAGCCGGTTGTCTCTTCCCCCGCCTGCTGTCGATACCGGAAGGACACGCGGATGGGAGGAAGACGGGCTACACGAGTGGCGGACGGTCGAGCCTGCGCTGACACCGGGCAGGTGGCTCCGCTGCTCGCGCTGGTGGTGATCGTCGCCGCCGTTGGGATGTTGCTGATCGCTCGGGTGGCGGCGACCGCCGGGGAGCGAGCCCGGGCCCGCAACGCCGCCGATGCGGCGGCTCTGGCGGGGGTGAGCGGCACCGAGGCGGACGCCAGGTCGTTGGCGGAGGCGAACGGTGGGGTGCTCGTGCGCTTCGTGCGCGTTGAACGTGTTGTGGAGGTCACGGTCCGGGTAGGGGGCTCCCATGCGTCAGCACGGGCCGCCCGAGGAGGCTGAAGCGCGGCTGTCGTCGGTTGATCACCTGGACGGTGCCGAGGGGCTCACCCTCCGTGATCCCGTACACTTCCGGGCGATGCCGACCGATCCCCTCCCCGCCCGAGCGGCGGGCGACGACGCGTTCCTCGACGAGCTGGCGGCGTCGGTGGTGGTGTCGGAGGCGATCCTCGATCCCCCGGTCGGTGCGACGGCCCACGGCGGTGGGGTCAACGGAGAACGGTATGGCGAGGAGACCTCGAGCCGCCCGCAGCCCACGTCGATCCCCACCGGGGTGCCGCTGGAGGCCCGGCAGGTCGAGCGGCTCGTCCGGCGAGTCCGCCTGTGGTCGGTGCTGCGGGTGTCACTGGTCTTCTACAGCTGCCTCTGGTTGGTGACCACGGTGGCCGGCGTGATCCTGTGGCGGATGGCGCTCTCTGGTGGCCTGCTCGACAACGCCGAGAGCTTCCTGGCCGAGTTGCTGTCGCTGGAATCGTTCTCGATCGACGGAGGGACGGTGCTGCGCGCCTCGGTGATCGCCGGGGCGGTCTTCGTCGTCGCCGGCACGACGATGACGGTCTTGCTGGTCCTGCTGTTCAACCTGATCAGCGAGCTCACCGGCGGGATCCGCCTAGCGGTGGTCGAGCTCGAGACCGCTCGTCCGGTCACCACCGACGATCTGCCCGGCGGCAGGCTGCCGGCTCGGTGGGCTCGGCGCGCGACGGCCCGTTCGGGCTCGCCGGCCGCCGATCGCGTCCGCTAGCGTTCATCGTCCGGTACGGGGCTATAGCTCAGTCGGTTAGAGCGCATCCCTGATAAGGATGAGGTCGCTGGTTCGATTCCAGCTAGCCCCACCCCCCGGCGCATGCCTGGCTGCAGCGCTCGACCACCTCCGGAGACCGCCCATGAAGATGGTCCGCAAGGCACTGATCGCCGTCGGCCTCGCAGGCATCGTCGCGGCGATCTTGCGGTTGCGAGGCACGGGCGGCACCCCGCCCAAGGACGGGGGCTGGCGAGAGCTGGCTGGCCCCGAGCTGAGCTGACCGGCGGTCCCGACGATGCGTGTCGCCGTCCTGGGGGCGGGTGCGGTGGGTACCCGCCTGGCACGCCAGCTCGTGTCGACCGAGCAGGTGTCCGAGGTGGTGCTGCGCGACCCGAACCGGTCCCGCCTGGAGGACGTGGCCCGGTCGCTCGGGGAAGGTGCGATTGCCGACTCGTCCGGGTTGCTCGAGCCTCTCGACGCGGACGTGGTCGTGCTGGCCGGGGATCCAGGCGCCCATGACGTCCTCGCAGCCCGGTTCCTGCGGGCCAACCAGCACGTCGTCTCGGTGAGCGACGACCTTCGGGACGTGCGGGCGTTGCTCGAGCTCGACAGCGAGGCGCGGGAACGGGGCCGATCGGTGGTGGTCGGGGCTGGGTTCGCACCTGGGCTCACGTGCGTGCTCGCGGCGCACGGTGCGCGCCGCTTCGACACGGTCGACGAGGTTCACGTCGCCAAGGTCGGCACCGGCGGGCCGGCCTGTGCCCGCCAGCACCACCGCGCGCTCGGTCGGATGGCCCTCGACTGGCGCGAGGGTGGCTGGGTACAACGACCTCCGATGTCGGGGCGGGAGCTGGCCTGGTTTCCTGATCCGGTCGGCGCGCAGGACTGCTACCGCGCTGCGCTCCCCGACGCCTTGCTGCTCGTCCCGGCCTTCCCGGGTGTCCAGCGGGTGACCTCTCGCGTGGCCGCCACCCGTCGCGACCGGCTCACCGCTCGTCTACCGATGCTCTGGCCAACCCATCCCGAAGGTGGTCCAGGTGCGGTGCGGGTGGAGATCCGGGGTCGACGAGGTTGCGCTCGTGACGTGGCCGTGTTCGGTGTGATGGACCGGCCGGCGGTGGCAGCGGGCGCGGTCGCGGCGGTGGCCGCGTGGTGGGCAGCCGAAGGCCGGCTCGCACGCCATGGGGCTGCCGGTCTCGCTGAGCTGGCCGAACCGCTCCCGTTCCTGCTCGAGCTGGGCCGCCGCGGCGTGCGTGCCGCGGTGTTCGAGGGCGATGCGCCGTGAGGCTCCAGCAACCGCTCTTCTAGTGCGTTTGACCTAGTCTTGGTCACGTTTCGCGCGGCCGGCCATCCCTCGCGACACGTAGCGCGCGCCGTCGTGTTTCGGATGCATGACGTCTCAGGTCTTCGCCCTCTGCTCTCCTAAAGTCGCGCTCCGTGGTGGACGAAAACCTCTGGGCGTTGTGACTGGGAGGGTCCGCATGCGAAGCGACAAGGGCGAGGCGCACGATCTCACCGCGTTGATCGAAGAGCATCTCCCCCTCGTGAAGCACATCGTGTTCCAGGTTGCCGTGCACTTTCCGCGCCACGTCGATCGGGACGAGCTGGCACGAGCCGGCGCGCTCGGACTGGTCGAGGCTGCCCGCCGGTATGACGAAGCCCGGGGTGTGCCCTTCGACCGTTTCGCCGCGCAGCGGATCCGCGGAGCGATCCTCGATGCCGTGCGAGCCGCCGATTGGGCTCCCCGCTCGGTGCGCACGCTCGCTCGGAAGCTCGAGTCGGTCGAACAGCGACTTGCCACCCAGTTGGGTCGGCTGCCAGGTCCGGCGGAGATGGCTGAGGCGCTGGGTATGACCCAGGCCGAGTTGGCCCGGCTGCAGGACCGGCTGTTCCGGTCGGTGGTCCTGGCCCTCGAGCACGAGGTGACCGACGACAGCGACGAGGACCTCACCCTGGTCGACGTCCTGTGCGACCGGGCCCAGGTCGAGCCCCTGGAGGAGCTCGAGACCCGCGAGCTCCACGCCTACCTGCGTGACGCCGTGGAGCTCCTGCCGGAGCGGCAACGGCTGGTGATCGTCGGCTACTTCCTCGAAGGTCGCAGCTCGCAGGAGCTCGCTCGCTTCCTCGGGGTGACCGAATCGCGAGTGTCCCAGCTGCGCTCCGAGGCCCTGGCCATGCTCAAGGAGGGCATCGAAGCCCAGTACTCGGGCCCGGTGGCCGCTCCGGAGCAGGCGAGCGGGCGGGTGGCCCGCCGGAAGGCCAGCTACGCGGCCGCGATCGCGGATGCCAGCGCGTGGCGGAGCCGGCTCACCCCGGTTGCGGTCTAGGCGGGGTCTGCTCCTGGGGTCGAAGCTGCCGGTCCCGCGCCGCTACCCACCCCGCCGGGTGAGTGGTCATCCGCGGCGGCGGTGGCGGAGGTAGAGCACCGCTGCTCCGCCGATGATGACGGCGACCACCACACCGAACACCGCCAGCCCCGCGGTGCTGGCGGGGGAGCCCTCTTCGGTGATCGCCGAGTCTGCAGCAGTCGAGGGTGGCGCGGTGGAGGCCGGTGCCGTGGTAGTGGTCGTGGTGCTGGGTGGGGCGATGGAGCGAGGCAGCGTGATCGAGGGGGCGACGTTGGGTGGCTCCGCGGCGCCGGGAGCGGGTACCTCCACCCAGGCCTCCTCGAGGTCACCGCACTGCTGGATGGTCTTCAGCCAGATCGTCTCGCTGGCCTCGCCCCACACTCGCATCGTGGCGGTGAAGGTGATGCGCTGGTGGTCGGGCACCGACCCGCCGCTCCAGCCGAACTGGTCGGGCCCGAGGTCGACCACCCAGCCCGGTTGTGGTTGGGGGGTCACGTCGGCGACGTTGCTCGGGATCTGCACGCGCAGTGCGTTGGTGGGCTGACCCTGGCAGCCATGGTCGAAGGTGAACTCGACGGTGGCGATCCCGTCGTCGGTGACCTGTGTCGCCTTGGCGTTCACGTGCGCTGCGGCCACCGACGGGAGCAGCACCGAGACGGTGAGGGCGGCAAACACCGAGCACACGGCTCGCACGAAGCCGTTGACTCGGGTGGTGGGGGCGTTCCATGCGCTCATCAGGTGATCCTCACGCGGAAAGTCGTCCGTTGCAGGTCGAAGTCGGTGAGCCGGGCGACGAGGGTGACGTCCCAGGTGCCGGTCAGCGGCATGTCGGCATCGCTCACCAGGAAGTGCCCGGGGCCGGCTCGCGGCACTTCCAGGCGTAGCGGGCCGACGCCGCGCTCGGGCAACTCGAGCTCCACCGTCAGCGAGCGGGGCGTGTCGACGGGTCGACCCGACTGGTCGAGGTACTGCACGTGCATCGCATTCGGGCCCACCGCAGCGGGGGTGACGACCAGGTTGACCTGGTAGGAGCCTGCCGGCAGGGTCTGGTTGAAGACCACGGGGCTGGTGGCGATCGCGTCGCGGGGGGGTGTGGTGTAGACGAGCAGGGAGGTGATCGCCAAGACCACCAGGATGCCCAGCGCTTCGACCCGCACGGTCGTCGCGAGCCGTGACCACGCGGGTGAGCGCGAACCGGTCTGGACGGTCGGGGCGAGGACGGTCGGCGACCCTGCCTCGACGGGCTCCTCGATCGCGGTGGGCCCGGGTCCCTCCCGGAGATCGCCATCGTCCTGATCACGCAGGTCGGCCTCGATGTCGGGTACGAGACGGGAGCGGTTGTAGGCGGCGATGCCGACGATGGCGAGGGTGGCGAAGACCTTCGCCAGCACGAGGCGCCCGTAGGCGGTGGATCCCAACGCCGAGCGGGAGCCCACCTCCTGCCAGGCGAGGACCGCCCCTGCCAGCACCAGCAGGACGAGCGTGACCGCCGCCAGGCTGGAGAAGCGTGCCACCACGGCGGCCGTGGAACGCAGCACCTGAGGATCCTCCGGCGCGTCTCTGAGCCGCCGCCGCAGGAGGAGGGCGAGCCCGACCAACCCGCCGAACCACACCGCGGCCGTGATGGCATGCAGGGCATCAGCCGCGAGTGACACCGCCACGTCCGGTGCCTGGCGGCTGTGACCCCAGAAGATGAAGGCCACGGCGACCGCGAGCGCGCCGTAGAAGGCCAGCACTTGAGCGACGACCAGGCGGGTGGTGTCGGTGGAGACGTGCACGACGGCCAGCCCGACGAGCAGGACGACGGATTGCCAGCCGAGGCCTTCGGCCAGCGCGCCCCGAAGGGTGGCGAGATCGGTCATGGCCGCGAGCCCTCGACCGGTGGTGAGCGCCGCCTGCAGCCCGATGGTGGTGACGGTGGACAGACCCGCGACGAGCGCGGCGACGCGCACCACGGGGGTCAGCGCCCAGCGGTCCGCGCGCTGGTCGTGGACGAATGCCAGGAAGACGGCCAGGCCGGCTGCCAGCAAGGCAGCCACGTAGGTCACGAACCGGCTGACGGTGGCCGCGACGTCGTAGGCGGTGTCGCCCGCGGAGGTGAGCGGAGCGACCCGGGCCTCGTCGATCTCGGTGCCTTCACCGACGCCGAAGACGAACGCACCGCTGATCGGGTGGCCGTCGGCAGAGACCACCCGGTAGCTTGCGACGTAGGTGCCGTCCGCCAGTCCGGGGGGGAGTGACACCGTCAGGGTCTCACCGGAGCCGGAGAGCGTGCTGTCGCCGCTGTCGACCTGGTCACCCTCGGTGTCGAGGACCCGGAGACCGCCCAGATCCGTCGAGACCCGTTCACTGAACTGCACGGTGACCCTGCCCGGTGGCTCAGTGAGGACCTGCCCGCCAGCGGGGTCGGTGGCGACGACGACCGCGTGGGCCGAAGCGGGCGTGGCCCCGGCGAGCAGCATGCCGAGGATCACGGTGGTCGTGGCGAGCAGGGCGGTGATGATCCGCAGCGACGTGCTGGTGCGGGCGCTGGCGCGCATCGATCCATCGTGGCGCACCAGAGGGTGGTCAGGACAGTCGGCTCCGATCGAAGAGTCCCAGCACCTCGTCGTGGACCCGGCCGTTGGTGGCGACACCCGACAGCGGGACGGACCCGTCGAGCGTGAGGCGCTCGTCGCCCTCGACGGTTGTGAACCGCCCGCCGGCTTCGCTGATGATCACCGGCATCGGGGCGATGTCCCAGATGGCGACCCGGGGATCGAGCATCGCTTCGGCTCGCCCGGTCGCCACCAGGGCGAACCCGTAGCCGTCGCCCCAGGTCCGCAGGAGCGCACCTGACGCTCGGACCGCCTCCAGGTGTTCAGGGGCCCAGGTGCCGAGGCCTGAGGTGCACACACAGCCACCGTCCAGCGCCGGTCGGTCGCTGACCCGTGCGGGTCGCCCGTCGAAGAAGCAGCCGAGGCCGCGCGCCGCGTACACCGTCTCGCCGAGTGCGGGGAGGTTGATGACCCCGACCGCGGGGCCCTCGTGGTCATAGAGCGCCAGCAGGTTGCTGTAGAGGGGAACACCATGGGTGAAGGCCTTGGTGCCGTCGATCGGGTCGATGATCCAGGTGCGCCCGCTCGAACCGCGGGAGTCGGGCTCCTCCTCACCGATGACGGCGTCATCGGGGTGGCGGGCCGCGAGCTGCTCCCGCAGGAACCGTTCTGCGGCCCGGTCGGCTGCGGTGACCGGGGTGCCGTCACCTTTGTGCTCGATCCCCAGTTCCTCCTCGTGGAACCACTGCAGCGTCAGCTCACCCGCGGCCCGGGTCAGCGCCACCGCCTCGTCGAGCAGCGCCTGTGTGATCGAGGTCATGGCCTGATCTTGGCAGGGCTAGGGTCGGCTTCGCCGGAAAGGGGACTGGCCATGCCCGTCGTGTTCAACCCGTTCGAGCCGGGGTTCTTCGATGACCCCTATCACCAGTACCGGCAGCTCCGAGAGCAGGACCCGGTCCACCTCAGTCCCTTGGGCCTGTGGATGCTCTTCGACTACGACGACTGCTTCGCGCTCCTGCGCAACCCTCGCACCAGTGTGGACCTCGCGAACGAACACGAGCTGTCCACCGAGGCCCGGGCCGAGCGACTGCGGATGTTCCAGGAGCTGTTCCCGGATCGCAGCCCTCGGGAGAGCACGGGCATCCTCTTCGTCGATCCCCCCGACCACACCCGACTGCGCAGCCTGATGTCGAAGGTGTTCACGCCGCGCCGGGTCGAGCAGCTCCGGGGGACGGTGCAGGAGCTGGTCGACGAGCTCCTCGACGAGGTCACGACCGAGGGCCGGATGGATCTCATCGCCGACCTCGCGTTCCCGCTCCCGTTCACCGTGATCTCGGAGATGCTGGGCATGCCCGAAGCCGACCGCCTCCAGCTGCGCGAGTGGTCGCATGCGATGGTCAAGATGCTGGACCCCATCCTCACACCCGAAGAGATGAGATCGGCGGTGACGGCCGCGGAGCACATGTTCGACCACATCGCCGAGGTGATCCGCTGGAAGCGGGACCACTTGGCCGAGGACCTTCTCTCCGCGCTCATCACCGCTGAGGAGGGCGGCGACGTGCTCTCCTCGGAAGAGCTCACGGACCAGGTCAGCCTCCTGTTCGTCGCCGGACACGAGACCACCGTCAACCTGATCGGCAACGGGGTGCTGGCCCTGCTGCGGAACCGGCCCCAGCTCGAACTGCTGCAGCGCGATCACTCGCTCGATGCCAACGCGGTGGATGAGCTTCTCCGCTACGACAGTCCGGTGCAGTTCTCGCGCCGGATCACACGGGAAGAGGTCCGTTTCGGCGATCGGGTCATCGAGCCGGGCCGGTTCGTCATGACCTGCCTGGGCTCGGCGAATCACGATCCGGCCGTGTTCGGCGATGATGCGGACCAGCTCGATGTGCGGCGGGCGACCGCGGGCCGGCACCTGGCGTTCGGCAGCGGCATCCACCACTGCCTGGGCGCCGCACTCGCCCGGCTGGAGGGCCAGGTGGCCATCGGCACGCTGGTGCGCCGTTTCCCCGACCTGGACCTCGCCACCGATCAGCCCCGGTGGAACAACCGCATCGTCCTGCGAGGCCTGGAGGAGCTGCCGCTGACCTTCACGCCCACCACGGCTCGAGCCCGGGCTGGCTAGGGTCGAACCATGCGTGCCGCTGTCCTGGAGGCGTACGGCCAACCGCTTCGCATCTACGACGACGTGGAGATCGAGCCGCCGGCCGCCGGCGAGGTGCGGGTGCGGGTGCACCACTGTGGCGTGTGCCATTCCGATCTCAGTGTCGTCGACGGTCTGCTCCCCGCCCCCGTGCCGAGCATCCTCGGTCACGAAGCGGCAGGGGTCGTCGAGGAGGTGGGAGCGGGGGTTCGTGCCGTCGCGCCGGGCGACCCGGTCGTGCTCACCGCGTGCCCACCGTGCGGGTCCTGCTACTGGTGCCAGCGGGGGGAGTTCAGCATCTGCGTGAACAGCTCGGGCTTGATGACCAGCACCCTGCCCCACGGTGGCACCCGCCTCAGTCGGCAGGGCGGTCTGCTCTACCGGGGACTCGGCGTGGGAGCCTTCGGGGAGCTGGTGACGGTGCAGGAGGCGGCCGCGGTGCGGATCCCCGAGGGAGTCCCGCTGGATGTGGCCTGTGTCATCGGCTGCGCCGTGCAGACCGGGGTCGGCGCGGTGATCAACACCGCGAAGGTGGAGCCCGGCGCCACCGTGCTGGTAACGGGCCTCGGTGGGGTGGGCCTGTCGATCGTGCAGGGCGCGGTGCTCGCCGGCGCGAGCCGGATCGTGGTGAGCGACCCGGTGGCTGCCCGGCGCGAGGCAGCACGCCGTTTCGGCGCCACCGACGAGCTCGACCCCGCCGAGACCGACGTGGTCGCCGCGGCGCTCGAGTTCACCCGCGGCATCGGCGTCGACTACGCGTTCGAGGCCGCCGGGAAGGTGGCGTTGCTCGAGACCTGCCTCCAGGCCACCCGCGCCGGTGGCACCACCGTCATCGTGGGTGTCCCCCCGATCGACGAGCCGCTCACCATCTCACCGGTCGCGCTGTTCCAGACCACGGAGAAAAAGCTCGTCGGATCGCTGCTCGGCAGCGTGCACGCCGGGCGCGACATCCCCCGCTTGGTCGCCCTGTGGCAGGCCGGGCGTCTCGATCTCGACGGGCTGGTCACGGCCCGCCGTCCTCTCGCTGAGGTCAACGAGGCGTTGGCCGACCTGCGCCAGGCCCGTGGCATCCGGACGGTGCTCTCGCTGTAGGCCTGGTGGCAAGATGGCGAGATGAGCGACACCGACCCCCGGCGTGAAGCGGCGATCCGCCGGCTGAAGGCCAAGCGCGACTTGCGCACCAACCTCGTCAGCTACGTGGTCGTGAACGCCTTCCTGGTCGTGATCTGGGCGGTGACGGGAGCCAACTTCTTCTGGCCCATCTTCGTCATCGGCGGTTGGGGTTTCGGGCTGGCCATGCACGCCTGGACGGTGTACGGGCAGAAGCCCATCACCGAGGAGGACGTGACCCGCGAGATGCAGCGAGGCGGCGACGTCGTCGAGTGACGGCGCGAACGCCGTGTCGCCCTTGAGCCACCGCGCCGGCACCTGGGCGCGCCAACACTGGCCGGGGGTGTTCGGGTTCCTCGTGGCCGCGCTCGTGGTGGCCCCGGTGCTGGTGTCGGGCGTGGCCGGGTGGCGGCGGGAGTGGCTGCCGACCGGTGACTGGGCGGTGCTTGAGCTGCGCACCCGCGATGTCGGGAGCAGCGCGACCCCGCTGATCGGTCCGTACTCGCGATTCGGCTGGAACCATCCGGGACCGTTGCTGTTCTGGCTGCTCGCGGTGCCGTACCGTCTCTCGGGTTCGGCGTCGGGCTCACTGTTGTTCGCGGCGGCCATCATCAACGCGCTGGCCGTGGCGGGGATGGCGGTGGTGGCCTGGAGGCGAGGGGGCTTCGTGCTGCTGGGAGGCACGGCCGTGGCACTCGCGCTGGTGATGACCCACCTCGGTCCGTCGTTTCTGCGTGACCCGTGGAACCCATCGGTGACGGTCCTGCCCTTCGGCCTGCTGGTGATGTTGTGCTGGTCCGCGGTCGAAGGTGACGGCGCTGCACTCGTGGCGTCGGTGGTGGTCGGGTCGTTCCTCGTCCAGAGTCATGTGGGCTTCGCGCTGCTCGTCGGCGTGTTGTGGGCGGTTGCGGGCCTGGGTTTCGTGCTGGGGTCACGGAACCGGCGGCGCCGGCGGGCCCGCGTCCTGGTGGTGGCCGGCGTGCTGCTGGCCCTGATCTGGGCGCCTGTCCTGGTCGACCAGGTGGCCGGCGCCGGCAACGCCTCGGCATAGCTGAGCTACTTCGGGCGTGGTGGGGAGGCTACGGCCGGGCTCGGGCGGGCGGTGGGGATCGCTGCCCGTGAGCTGGGGGAAGTGGCACCGTGGATGGGTGGCCGGGAGATCGTGGTTCCCGCCGACGGATCGGTGGAATCGGCCCCGATGCCGGCTCTGCTGGTGCCGGCGTTGGCGTTCGGGTTCGCGGCCTGGGTGGCATGGCGGAGCCGATCGCTGGCAGCCCTGCGGTTCCAGGCGGTCGTGGCCGTGGCCGCCGTCGCCGGGGTGCTCTCGGTCTCGCGGATCACGGGCGACGTCTACAACTACCTGATCCGCTGGTGGTGGGTGATCGGTGCGCTCTGGTGGGTCTCGATCGCCTGGTCCCTGTGGTGCGGATGCTCGAGCGTGCTGGCCCGCCACCCGCGCCAAGGCCGGAGCCGGCAACTCCGTGCCGGCGCGGTGCTGGCAGCCGGGGCGCTCGCCGCCACGCTCGGTTTCTCGGTGCGGACGATCGATGGCGTGGGCCGGGTGGGTACGCCGGATGGCGAGTGGTACGTGCAGGTGGAACCCGTCGTCGGTGAGCTCGTGGCCCGCGCCCCCCGACCGGGGCCGGCGCTGGTGCGGTTCCGAGGCACCCGCGACGCCTCGGTGGGGGACGCCCTGAGGCTGCAGCTCGAGCGGGCCGGGGTCCCGGTCGTCGTCGACGACGATCTGGTGTTCAAGTTCGGCGGGTCGCGCCGAGCCAGCGATCACCCGCCCCAGTACGTGGTGTGGGTGGCGATGGGATCCGCGGTCACCGAGATGGAGCAAGGTCCCGTCGTCAGCGGCACCCTCGAAGAGATCGCCCGCTGGGACCCGCTCACGACCGAGCAGCGGGCGTGGCTGGTGGCGGCGCAGGAGCGTCTGGCCAGCCAACTGCGCGCCGCGGGGAGGGATGACCTGGCGGAGGCGGCGGTCTCGGGAGGAGACATCCGTGAGGCCCGGGGCATCGAGGGGGTGGATGACGGGCTGTGGGAGGCGATCACCGCCGCCCGGTTGCGAGGCGATCCGATCGCGGTCCTGATCGGACCGCCGGGTGCTGACCCAGGCGTCAGCGCCGATCCCGTCTAGCGGCGGGAAGCGCGTCGTAAGGGGCGCGATGATGCCGGGGTGGAGCAGCTCGATGCTGACGTAGTGGTGGTGGGAGCCGGTCTGGCCGGCCTGTCGGCGGCCCGGCGGCTTCACCGCTCGGGCCGGGAAGTCCTGGTGGTGGAGGCCCGTGACCGGGTCGGCGGTCGCACGCTCTCCCGGGACGTCGGAGACGGCGTCGTGCTCGACCTCGGGGGCCAGTGGGTGGGACCGGGACAGGATCGGGTGTTGGCCCTGGTGGCCGAGCTCGGCCTGTCGAGCTTCCCCACCTGGACCTCCGGCGACAGCCTGGCGGGGATCGGGCCCAGCCTGGGCCGCTACCGCGGATCGGTACCGAAGCTGCCCCCGCACGTCCTGGCCGATGCCCTGCAGGCCCAGCTGCGGCTCGACCGCCTCGCCCGCAAGGTGCCCCTCGACCGGCCCTGGGATGCACCGAAGGCCCCAGTCTGGGACTCGATGACTTTCGAGTCCTGGATCCGGCGCAGCGCCCGCACCGCTGGAGGGCGCGAGTACTTCCGCATCATCGCCGACGCCGTCTTCGCGGCTGATGCCTCGTCCTTCTCCCTGCTGCACGCGCTGGCGTACATCCACGCTGGCCAGGGGGTGGACCGGCTCATCGGCACCCGGGGCGGCGCGCAACAGGACCGGCTCGACGGTGGCGCGCAGCAGCTCGCGATCGGGTTGGC
This sequence comes from Rhabdothermincola sp., assembly GCF_036846205.1. Lineage (NCBI taxonomy): Bacteria > Bacillati > Actinomycetota > Acidimicrobiia > Acidimicrobiales > Iamiaceae > Rhabdothermincola > Rhabdothermincola sp. The sequence continues at coordinate 30,700 of NZ_DAIUCK010000024.1, forward strand.
CACCGAGCTGGGTGAGCGGGTCCGACTCGGTCACCCTGTGCGCCGCATCGATCACGGGACGGACGCCGGCCCGGGTGGCGGCGTGCGGGTGGTGGCCGACGGTCTCGCCGTGCGGGCCCGCCGAGCGATCGTCGCGGTGCCGCCGACGCTGGCCGGGCGCGTCGCCTACGCACCACCGCTGCCGGCCGATCGTGACCTGCTCACTCAGCGGATGCCCGCCGGCGCGGTGATCAAGTGCCAGGTTCTCTACGACGAGCCGTTCTGGCGGCACGACGGACTCAACGGCCAGGTCGCCACCAGCCAACCCCCGGTGAAGGTGACGTTCGACAACTCGCCGCCGGGGGGAAGTCCGGGAGTGTTGCTCGCCTTCGTCGAGGGCCGCGCCGCGGTGGAGCTCGGCCGGGTCTCCCCGGCCGAGCTGCAGGCCAAGGTGGTGGAGTCGCTGGCGCGCTTCTTCGGTGATCGGGCTCGGCGCACGGTCGAGTTCGTCGCGCACGACTGGCAGGCGGAGGAGTGGACTCGCGGTTGTTACGGGGCCCATCTCCCGCCAGGGGTGCTCACCCAGTTCGGGCCGGCGCTGCGCCGGCCGGTGGGTCCGATCCACTGGGCCGGCACCGAGACCGCGCTGGTGTGGACGGGCTACATGGATGGGGCCATCGAATCCGGCGAGCGGGCAGTGCGGGAGGTGGAGGCGCAGCTCGCTCGCACCACCTGAGGACGAGGGTCAGAGATCCGGCAGGCCCAGATCGAAGTTCGGGGTCTCGATGCCACCGTCCACCTCCAGGACCTTGCCCGTCAGGTAGGAGCCAGCCGCGCTGGCCAGGTAGAGCACGGCCAGCGCGATGTCCTCCGGCTCACCGAGGCGTTTGAGCGGGGTCTTGGCGATCATGGCGTCGCGCAGCTCATCATTGGTGAGTACCACCTCGAGGGCCGACGTGGCGGTGGAGCCGACAGCCACCGCATTGACCCGGATCCGGGGCGCGAGATCGGCCGCCATCAACCGGGTGAGGTGTGCCAGCGCAGCCTTCGCGGTGCCGTAGGCGGCGAACCCGCGAGCGGTCAGCCGGCCCATCGCCGAGGAGATGTTCACCACGGAACCGCCGCCAGCCGCGAGCATGTGCGGCACCGCCAGCTTGGTGAGGGTGAACGCGGTGCTGACGTTGAAGTGGAACGCGGACTCGAGGAATCGCTCGGAGGTGTCGAGCAGGGCCCGGGGCTCGGTCCCGCCGGCGTTGTTGACCACGATGTCGACCCGGCCGAGCTCAGCGATCGCGGCATCGACGACCCCGCTGAGGGTGGAGGTGTCGCTCACGTCGGCGGGAACCACGACGGCGCGCCGGCCGAGGGCGCTCACCTCTGCGGCAACCTCGTCGAGCTGGGATTCGGTGCGGGCGGTGAGCACCACGTCGGCCCCCTGTTCGGCCAGAGCGAGGGCACAGGCCCTGCCGATTCCTCGGCCGGCACCGGTGATGATGGCGGCGTGGTCCTCGAGACGGAAGCGATCCAGCAGCATGGCCGCACGCTAGTGGAGGGCGGCGCCCCGCTCCGCCGGTGCGGGCCGAACCGGCGCGCCCCCCACGCTCGTGATGCCTGGTGGTGACCGGCTCAACCCTTCCCCCGGAGATGCCGATGAACTAGCTTAAGACGACCTGCGGGCGGGTCGTGGGCCGTGCTTCGTGGCGCACGAGGGGTTGCTCTCTCCGGTCGAGTGCGAGCACGAGGAGGAAGCGATGCCGCCACGCCCCCAGGCGAACCGGCCTGTGTCGCGGACCTCCCGCGTGCGGCGCAGCCCGTTGGTGATGGTGGGCGTGCTCGTGGGCGTCCTGATCACGACCCCGGTGGCGCCCTCGCCGGCCGCAGCCCGAAGCGCGGATGCGGCGAGCGAGCGGGAACGGGTACGCAGCCAGCGGGCCGAGCTCGCGCTGCAGATCGACACCCTCCAGGCCGACGATGCGGCCATCGATCGGGCTCTGCGCGACATCGAGGCCAATGTGAGAGCCGAACAGGTCCGGCTGGCTGATGCCCGCCGGAACGCAGACGAAGCGGTGAAACGGTGGTGGGAGGCGCAGGCCTCCGCCGACCGGAAAGCCGAGGAGGTCGACGCCCTTCGGTCCCGCATGGCCCAGGTGGCGGTCGAGGCCTACGTCGAGCCGCCGGGGCATGACCTCCTCGACCGTCTCAAGGCCGACACCGCCACCCAGGCCGCAGAGAAGGAAGCGCTGCTCTCGGCCCGAGCGGTGCGCGCCAGCGATCTGATCGACCAGTTGCGGGCTGCCCAACGTGAGCTCGAGCAGGAGCAGCGCGCCGCCGAGCAGGCCAAGGCCGAAGCCGAGGAGCAGGCGGCGGACGCCGAGCGCCGGCTCGCCGACTACGAAGCGGCACGTGCCCGCCAGCAGCAGTTCGCGGCCGGTCTCGATGAGCGCCTGAGCGCCAAGCTCGCCGAGGCCGACGCGCTGGCGGCGATCGACGCGGAGCTCGCAGCCCGGATCCGGGCGGAACAGCTGGCGCTGGCGGAACGCCTGCGGGCCAGCAACCCCGAGCCCACGCCGCCCTCGAACCCGGGCGGGCCCCCACCGCAGCCGCCGGGCCCGACCCCGCCGAGCACGACTC
>NZ_DAIUCK010000025.1:0-32851 GCF_036846205.1 Rhabdothermincola sp.
CTGTCCCCACCGTCCCCCGCTGGCTGTACTGGGCGGCACCCACCTCGCACAAGGACATGTCGCTCATCGAGCGGACCGAGTTCGAGGCGGCGACAATCCTCGCCGACGAGCTCGCCACCGCCGACGACATCGCCTACGCGCACGAGCTACCGCGCCTCGCCGAGCTCGCCCGCCGCGAAGTCGCCGGCCTGTGCCGCCTCGGGTACTGCGACACCGCGCCACGGTCGGCCACTACTGCGACCTGTGCCACCGCGACGGGTACGCGGAGGAGGTGGTGTGGTGAGCGCGACCGTCACCACCGCACCGACTCGCGCGCAGATCGCGCACGCGGAGCGGCGGCTGCGGGCTCTTCACCGGGAGCTCGCGGCGCCGTGGGCGCACGGCAAGCCCGGCGTCATCCGCACCGCCGACGAGCTCGAGGCCGAGATGGCGCAGCACTACGCCGTGCTCGACGCGGCGAAGAGGGCCGCGTCGTGACCCCGAAGGCCGAGGTGACCCGCGCAGCTGCGCTCGCCGCAGTCGACGAGTACGCCGAAGCGCGCGTCGCGCACTGGCTCCGCGCCATCCCCATGTTCTGACCCAGTCCCCTACCCGCGGCCCCGGCCACAGCGCCGGGGCTGTTGGCGTTCACCGTCGCAGTCGACACCGTCCCAACCATGCTTCGACGCCGCCACCCCTGCTCGCTGTGCCACCAGCCGGTGGGGCGCATCGGCGGCGTGTGGGTGTGCACCTCGCAGCGGGTCAGCCCGCCCGGCGAGTGGTGCGACGGTGACTGCGACGGCATGAACCGGCTCGCCGACCACGACCGCATCCCCACGTGAAATGGCCGCGCCAGTCCGCGTCGTCATCGTGAGCGACACGACCGCCGGCTGGTGCGACCACTGCGCCAACCCGACCGTCCGCGAAACCCTCGCGCTGCTCGAGATCGCCGGCGACCCCAACAGTGTGCTGCGCGGCCTCACCTGCGACGTGTGCGGCACCCACCACCACACCCCAGCCACCGAGGCGCCGTTCTGAAAGGCGCTACAGCCGCAAGCGCTCCGGCTTGAGCACGATGCGCTCGCCACGCGAGACCGCCTCCGCGTAGCCGCGGATCTCGCTCGGACTGTCGGCCTTCCACCCGAGACCTCGGAACACCTCGCGCACGTGCGGCTCGACCTCCGCGACCGGCTTGCCGCTGTGCTCACGGTACAACCGGTCGAAGTGCGGCTGCGCTTTGCGAGCCACGTCGCGCATCGTGTCGTTCGCGAGCTTCTCGAGTGCACGCTTGTCGAAGCTGAAGTTGGAACCCATCGAGGTCTCTCCTTTCGCCAGCCCCATCATCCCCGGGCCCTGTCACCCGCCGCGACCCTAGACGGGCGAACACACGTTCGATACATTTGGGGCATGACCGACCTCGCCAGCCTCGATGCCGAACTCGAACGTGAACGCCGCAGCATCGCGATGCTGTCGCCGCGGTCCCCGCTCAGCCGCGAGAAGGCACTCGAGCTCATCGAGCGCTGCCAAGCCGCTATTCGCTCCGCCCGCGCTGCCAAGTGATGCCGACGACCACGGCGCGTGTGCACGTTCGCGACGCCTCAGCATCATCGCACCATGCAACCTCGCGCCACGCTACCTTCACCCGCCATGGCCGTCTCCATCACCGATGAACGCGGCCTCGCAGCCGTGGCCCTCGCCCTCGGCGCCGACCAGACTGGGCTCCTCACAGACAGCGAAGCTCGGCTCCTCGCAGTCAGCACAGAAGCCCCGGACAAGCGGCTGATCCGAGAGCTCCGCGAGCGCATCGCTGCCGGTGAGGATCCGCTTGGCGCAGCCTTCGCCAAACTCCGCACACCCGAACAGCGACGCCCACTAGGAGCGACCTACACGCCAGCGCCGATCGTCGAGGCAATGGTTGCCTGGGCAGCCGAGAACGGAACACCCGACCGCGTCGTCGACCCCGGGGCCGGATCCGGCCGCTTCACCGTCGCAGCCGGACGGCAGTTCCCGAACGCGAAACTCGTCGCTGTCGAAGTGGATCCGCTCGCCGCGCTACTCACACGCGCCCACATCGTCGCAGCTGGGCTCGCCGACCGCGCCACCGTCGTCCTCGACGACTTTCGCGCCCTTGCGCCACAACGCGACGGAACCACGCTCTGGATCGGCAACCCGCCGTACGTCCGCCACCACCAGATCGCCCCCGACTGGAAAGACTGGCTAGCTCGCGAGGCTGCACGCCGAGGTCACCAGGCGTCGAAACTCGCCGGCCTCCACGTTCACTTCTTCCTGGCGACCGTCATCCAAGGCTGTCCCGGTGATTTCGGTTGCTACATCACCGCAGCCGAATGGATGGATGTCAACTACGGTTCACTCGTCCGGCAGCTCCTCCTCGACGGGCTTGGGGGCGTGTCGCTCCACGTCCTCGACCCGAAGTCCACGCCGTTCGCCGACGCGGCGACAACCGGCGCGATCACCTGCTTCCGGTTCGGGTCGAACCCCAAGTCAATAAAGCTTCGCCGCGTCGAGAAGGTCGACGCGCTCGGCAAGTTAGAAGGCGGCCGCGCAGTCCGCCGAGAACGCCTGAACGAAGCGCCCCGCTGGTCGCTGCTCATGCGTGCATCCAAACCGTTGCCGTCCGGCTACGTCGAACTTGGCGAGCTCTGCCGCGTTCACCGGGGCAGCGTCACTGGAGCCAACAACGTCTGGATCACGTCGGCTGACGACCCGCGGCTGCCGCAAGAGCTGCTGACCCCATCCGTCACGAAGGCGCGCGAACTCTTCGCTGCCGGACCAGTGATCACTTCGGCCGAGAAGCTGCGCCGCGTTATCGACCTGCCGGAAGACCTCGACGAGCTCGACGACGGACAGCGCCCGGCAGTCGACCGGTTCCTCCAGTGGGCGAAGAGCCAGGGAGCGCACCAAGGCTACATCGCACGCCATCGCAAGGCTTGGTGGAGCGTCGGCTTGCGTGCGCCTGCCCCGATCCTCACGACGTACATGGCGCGACGCCCGCCGGCGTTTGTTCGCAACCTCGCCGACGCTCGGCACATCAACATCGCTCACGGCATCTACCCGCGGCAGCCCATGTCCGCCGAAGCGCTCGACAAGCTGGCCGAAGCGCTCCGCTCCGCCGTCACGCAGGCGCAGGGCCGCACCTACGCAGGGGGCTTGACCAAGTTCGAGCCTCGTGAGATGGAGCGCATCCCCGTCCCGGCGCCGTGAGAACGTGGTTCACTGTGGGGCGATGGCGATCATCCCACCACCCCGTTGGACCGACGCAGAACTCGATGCGTCCCGCGAGGGAGCGATCGAAATCTTCCGCAACAAACGGATGGCCGAAGTCCTTGACCCATACATCGAGGCCTATGAGGACTCACGGCAGTCCATCGCGGAGCTGTTCGAGCTGACGGTCGACCTCAAGCAGATCCTCGATGAGGCGGTCGAGCTGACGACCAACCCGGGCACGCTGCACGCGCTTCGGTACATGGCTGGGCCGCCCATCTCCGAAGACGACCTGAAGGTGTTGGCCGACGTCAATACCCTCAACCCGACCCGGCTCCGGCAAAACCCGGGATGGGCACACACCCTCGTCGAGATCGTCCTGATGGGCTTGGACCCGAACCGGTTCCCGTGGGTTGCCGAAGGCCGCGACCCGACGGATGAAGAACGTGAGACTGCGATCGTGGCGACCGCCGTGATGATGGCTCAGCGCCGCCAGATGACCGACCGCGCGAACGAGTCGAAGGACGCGCAAGAGAAGGCCACCGCGGCAGCTCTCGTCAACGCCGGGTTCCACCAGGTGCCGCCGCGTCAGATCGACACGTTCGCCCAAGCACCCCGCCCCGGAGAGTTCTGCCACGAGTCACTGTTCGGCGGACGCAAGGCCGACCTCGTCGTGCGCCTGTGGGACGGACGGTGCATGCCGATCGAGTGCAAGGTGTCGAACAGCTCGACTAACAGCGTGAAGCGTCTGAACAATGATGCCGCGGTGAAGGCCAAGGTGTGGCTGTCACAGTTCGGTACCGCGCAGACCGTCCCCGCGGCCGTGCTCGGCGGCGTCTACAAGCTTCACAACCTCTGCAACGCCCAGGCCGAAGGCCTGACGTTGTTCTGGGCGCACGAGCTCGACCGGCTTGTCGAGTTCGTCACGTCGACGAGGACGGATTAGCCGCCCGGTGCTCGGCTAAGCGAGCGGCGACGCGCTCAAAGTCCTCGTCTGGGAGGAGCACCAGCGTCTTGCGAACGTAGGCCATCCACGACTTCTTCTTCCGGATGAGTTCCAGCTCGGGCACCAGGGACAAGGTCACCGGAGGAGGCCCGTCAGCGGCTCATCGACAAGCTCGGTTCGTCCGAGGTGCTGTCCGGCAACGCCCCGCCGGGTGTGTCGGCTGCGTCCGCGATCGCCGCACTGATCGAACAGGCGAACAACGGTGTCGGCACCCAGGTCGCCGAGCGTGTCCGCGTGTGGGGCTGCTACGCGTCGAAGGTCCTGAAACTCTACGAGGCGAAGGTGACCGACAACCAGCCGCGCCGTACCGCGAAGCTGTTGGGCTCCGATGGCAAGCCGTCGCTGCCGCTGCAGGTCGTACGGGGCGCGGGCTGGTGGGGTCTGCGTCCTGGCGCCCGCCCCGCCAACGGGGGATACGACCGGTTTGGCGCGCTTCGAGCCGGCGGGCAGATCAGCTCCGCTCGCCGTGCGCGTCGACCACCTTGGCCACCAGGGCTCTGAGCCGCTCGCGCTCGGTGGGGGTGAGCGGCGCGAGCACCGCGTCTTCCGCCTCGGCGGCGATGGCGTCGTAGCGGCGGAGCGCGGCACGGCCCCGATCGGTGAGGGTGAGCTGGTGCCGGCGACGGTCGGTGGGATCCCGGTCCCGCCGCACCCAACCTGCCTGCTCAGCCCGGTCGATGACCTCCACCAGATCGGTGGGGTGGACCCCGATCAGTTCGCTCACCTCACGCTGGGAGATCGGGCCCCGGTGCGCGACCACGCGCAACAACCCGTAGGTCGGTGGGCGCACCCCCGACTCGACGATCCAGTCCTCGGCCAGTACGCGGGTCGTGAACTCCCTGCGGAACAGGCCGACGAGGCGCGTCAGCGACGTGAGCTGGTCGACCACCGCGCCGGCCTTGGCATCCGTCTCGCCCGATCGGGACTGCTCACGCCCCACGGAGCCAGCGTAGCCCCACCCCTGCTAGAGTTCTGATCTCTTATCGTTTGACAACCAAACGATCTGGTCGACAGGAGCTCTCAGATGGCACCGCCCATCCCGCATCGCGCTGGCGCAACCCGGAGCAACCGATGACCGCGCCCCGCCCGGGTCCCCACGACCGGCCGGCCGACATCGCTCTGCCCACCGCCGAGGACGCCGTCGGCTCGGCGGTGCTCGTCCGCGGGCTCGAGAAGTCCTACGGGCCGATCCGGGCCGTCGACGGCATCGACCTCGATGTGGGTACCGGCGAGACCTTCGGGTTCCTGGGGCCCAACGGTGCCGGCAAGTCCACCACCATCAAGATCCTCTGCACGCTGGCGGAGCCCACCGGTGGGCGCGCCCTGGTGGCCGGTCACGACGTGGTCACCGACCGTGCGGAGGTCCGCCGGCACATCGGTCTGGTGTTCCAGGACACGACCCTCGACACCTACCTGACCGCCGAGCAGAACCTCCGGTTCCATGCCGAGCTGTACGGGCTGCCCCGCGAGGTGATCGGGCCGCGGCTCCAGCAGGTCCTCGAGATGGTGGGCCTGTGGGAGCGGCGGCGCGACAAGGTGCTCACCTTCTCCGGCGGCATGAAGCGCCGGCTCGAGATCGCCCGGGGGCTCATGCACTCCCCGCGGGTGCTGTTCCTCGACGAGCCGACGGTCGGCCTCGACCCGCAGACCCGGGCCTCGATCTGGGACTACATCCACCAGCTCCGCCGGCAGGAGGACATCACGATCTTCCTGACCACCCACTACATGGACGAAGCCGAGCACTGCGACCGCATCGCCATCATGGACGCGGGCCGCATCGTGGCCCTCGACACGCCGGAGGCCCTGAAGGCGTCGGTCGGCACCGACCGGATCCAGATCGGCACCGAGGACCCGCAGGCGGCGATCGAGCTGCTCGCCGGGCGCTTCGGCATCGAGGCGGCCATCCACGACGATCTCGTCACCTTCGCGGTGGCCGGAGGGGAGGCGTTCGTGCCCCGCCTGTTCGCCGAGCCGGGCCTGTCGATCCGCTCGGTGCACGTGGCCCGGCCCTCCCTCGACGACGTGTTCCTGAGCTACACGGGGCGCACGATCCGCGACGCCGAGGCGACCCCCGCCGACAACATGCGGATCGGGCCATGGGGTCGGAGGTGAGCATGGCAGAGGAGACACCGGTCATCCGAGTCAGCCCTGAGGCGGGCGGGGGGCCCGTCCCGCAGGTCCTCGGCGTCCGGGTCGCGGAGGCCGGCTTCAGCCAGGACCTGCGGGCCGTGAAGGTGGTGCTCCAGCGGGAGCTCATCCGGTTCGGTCAGGACCGCACCCGCATGATCTCGGCACTGGTCCAGCCGGTGCTGTTCCTGTTCGTCCTCGGGACCGGCCTGTCGTCGCTCACCGGGTCGTCCACCGGGGGCATCAACCTGCGAACCTTCATGTGGCCCGGGGTGCTGGCCACCTCGACGCTGTTCACCGCCATGTTCTCGGCCATGTCGATCGTCTGGGATCGGGAGTTCGGCTTCCTGCGCGAGATGCTCGTGGCCCCCGTCCGGCGCAGCTCGATCATCATCGGCAAGGCGCTCGGCGGCGCGGTGGTGGCGACGCTGCAAGGGTGCCTCGTGCTCGTGCTCGGTCCCGTGGTCGGCGCCCCGATCACCCCACTGCTGGTGATCGAGCTCATCGGCATGCTCCTGCTGCTGTCGTTCATGCTCACCGCTCTCGGGCTGGTGATCTCCGCCCGGGTCCAGCAGATGCAGTCGATCATGGGGATCATGCAGATGCTCCTGCTGCCCATGTCGTTCCTGTCAGGCGCGCTCTACCCACTCTCGGGGCTCCCGGCATGGTTGAACGTGCTCACCCACCTCAACCCCATCACCTACGCGGTGTGGCCGGTGCGCAACGCGGTGTTCCAGCGCCTCGACGCCCCGGCTGCCGCCAAGGCGGCACTCAACCCCCCGATGACCTGGTTCGGCTGGCCGGTGCCCGTCTGGCTGCAGTTGCTGCTCGTCGCGGTGCTCGGCAGCATCTTCCTGGCGGTCGCGGTCCGGCAGTTCGAGCGGGTCGAGTAGCGCCGAGGCGGGGAGGCCGTCACCGGAGGAGGTCGATCGGCTCGCTGCGACCCCACCGGCGCCGCTAGCCGGACAGGACCGCCACACCGGCGGTGAGGATGACGTAGGCGGCGAGCGCGACCAGCACCCCCACGAACCAGCGCACGAGGGTGACGGTCGGTAGGCGGTCAGCGACGGACTTGCCGACCGATGCACCGACGAGTGCGGCGATGGTGAACGGCACTGCGGCCGCCCAGTCGATCGAGGTGGTGCCCAGCCGCCCGGCGAGGGCCACCGCGGCGTTGATGAAGATCACCAGCAACGAGGTGCCGACCGCATCGGGCATGTCGAAGCCGAGCGCCAGCACCAGCGCGGGCACGACCACGAAGCCCCCACCGACCCCGAAGAAGCCGGTGACGAACCCGACGATCGTCCCCGCGAGGAGGACCTTGGCCGCGGTGACGAGGACCCGCCCCGGCTCCACCCGGGCACCGACGAGCACCCCTCCGGCGCTGGTCGTGCCGCGTCCGGGGACCGCAGGTGGGTCAGGATCCCGATCGGCACGACGGCCCGGGGAGCCCGCGGTGCTCGACCACATGCGCCAGGCCACCACGAGCATCAGGCCGGCGAACGCCAGCAACAGAACGTCGGCGTCCGCGGCCCGGTTCAGGGCGGTCCCGAGCATCGATCCGCCGATCCCGGCGAGACCGAACACCACCCCGGGCACGATCCGCACCCGTCCCGCTCGATGGTGGGCGAGCATGCCCAGCAGGGCGGCCGATCCGACGACGATCAACGACGTGGTGGTCGCCGCCTGGGGGCTCTCCCCCGCCGCGTACACCAACATCGGTACCGCCAGGATGGAACCGCCACCGCCCAGGGCGCCGAGCGAGACCCCGATGAGGAACCCGAGCGGCGAGACGAGCAGAGGCCGCAGGTTCATCGCCCCCACCTCGACCCTGCCGTCGCGAGCCGCGGTCGGTGGTTATCGGTGCCCGAACACCCCGCCCGAGTGCATCGCCCAGCCAGTGTGGCGGTCCAGATGACGTGGGCGTGCATGCTCGGTCCTCCCGGGGCACAGCCGATCTAGCTACCCTGGGGGGTATCATAGCACGTTGTTCGCCATACCCCATTGGGTATGGGTCCCGTGCCGGCCGGTGATCCCGGCTCCTGGACCGGTCGCTACCCGCCGCGGCGGACCCGGACCGAGATGGTCGAGTAGCACATCTCGTCCTCGGTGCCCTCGGCCCACGTCACGTACCGGGGAACCGGTGAGGTGATGAGGTCCCGGTCCCAGGAGCACTCGACCCGCACCACGTCGGTGGGTTTCAGATCGATCCGGTCCCGGGGTCGGTAGACGAGTTGCCAGTTGAAATCCCAGCTCGGGATGTCGAGCAGGACCTTCTCGTCCGGCGTGCCCGGGTTGAGGGTCATCCGGAAGGTGCGCCCGATCTGGTGCTCGTGCCCGAGGACCCCGACGATCTCCCCCGGCGTGACCACCCGGTGGTCGCAGCCCGAGCGGGCGACCCCGTCCGCGTCGAGGACCGCGAGCTCCGCCAGGCTCCGCCGACACAGCATGATCAACCCGTCGGGGATGGCACTCGCGGCTGGCCCGAACTGCCGGGTCAACTCGTCGATGGCCGCGTTGCGATCACACAGCGGCGCCCGCTCCCCGGGCCGGCACGGGATCTCGGCCGGAGCCAGGTAGGTGTTGGTCACGATCTCATCCAGCGCGCCGCCGGTCTGCATCTCGAGTGCCAGCCGGGAGCGGTCCGGCGGCGCCTCGTGGGCGAAGTGGTAGTGGACCTGGACCACGAAGAAGTCGCCCGGCGCCAGCTTGATGCCTGATCCCTCCGGCAACTTGTTGGGGCGTTGGCCCGGTACCCATCCGGCGATCAGCTCCGATCCGCTCGTCCGGCCCGTGGGGCTCTGCTCCCCGCCGGGGCCGGCGGTCCCGAAGAAGCAGTGCCAGCCCGCGCCGGCGTCGGCGGCGTCGAGCGCCTCGACCTGCGACCGCAGCGACGCCGACGCCTTGAACACGAGGGCGTGGTGGACCACCGGGAGCTGGTCGGGGAGGAACTCGAACCCGGTCACCCAGGTCCGTTCCTGCACCTGCGGGTCGTAGGCGAAGCACCGGTAGTCGTTCGTCAGACCGGTCGAGCCCTGGTACGGCTCCGGCGGCGTCAGGACCTGATCGTGGCGGATGCTGAAGGTCTGCTCCAGGTCGTCCGCCGGGGGCCGGATCGGTGTCGAGGGGTCGACGTCGAGGGGACCACCTGCTCGCGCCCATCGGGCGATCGCGCCGATCTCGGCGTCGCTGAGCCGCCGCTCGTGCATGAGCGGCACCCCGACCGGAGACGCCGGCCAGGGTGGCATGTACCGGGACTCCACGACCTTGTCGATGCTGTCCGCGTGCCTGGCGACGTCCGCGGCCGTGTCGAGCCGCCAGGCGGACTCCCCGGCCTTGCCGGGGTTGTGGCAGGTCGCGCAGTTGCGCTCGAGGATCGGCTGCACCGTTGCGGCGAACGACGGGTCCGAGCCCATCACCAGCTCCGCGAACCGCCCGTTCGCGCCGGTGCCCGGCTGGTACGGCAGGCCCCTCGCTTCGTCGACCGCCCGCACCTCGATGATCAGGGTGGCCTCCCGGCCGGTGCGCACCAGGGGACCGAGGCTGATCGGCCCGATCCCCCAGTCCGCCAACTGCACGGTGGTGCGGGCGTTGACCACCACGTCGTCACCTTCGATGCCGGCCTCGGCGTCGAGCACGATCGGCTTGCTCACCCCCTTGACCTCGAGGTCGGCCTCGATCCGCAGGGGATACCTCACCCCTTCGCTGATCTGGGCGGGGAGCCCGTCGATCCGTGACGCTCGCAGGTGGGCGAGCGGGTACTCGCTCGATTCCAGGAAGTCGTGCCGGATCCGGTCATCGCGCAGGGACTGGTCGCTCGTGAGCTGCTCGACGTTGATGACCACCTCGCCGAGCTGCGAGGCCGACGGGTCCGCCCGGTCCACCAGGATGTCCCCCGCCACGCCGCTGGTCGAGCCTCTCGCCGTGTTGCTCTTCCCGGCGAGGATCTCCTCGACCTCGTAGGTGACCGAGGAACGGGTGGCGTCGATTCGGTAGACGGTCTGGCCCGGCCGGGTGGCGGTCAGCCGCGGGGCGTCGGGCACCGCCATCGAGACCTCGACGGAAGGGGTGCTGGCCCGCAGCCACCACCAGGCGCCGACACCGGCGATCGCCACCACGCCGGCCAGCACGACGACGAAGCTGAACAGCCGTCGAGCAGCGGAACGACCTCCCGCCTGGCCGATGGGCTGACCCTCCACGTGGCCGGGCGAACGCTCCGGCATCCCTTCCCCCCCGACGAGCACGAGCCCAGTATGGCAGCGGGGATCCGGTGGCTCGCGAGCGCGGCCCGGCCCGGGCCGGCGCGCCCGCTCAAACCCGCTCGACCCGTGGGGGCTTGCCGGGGGTGACCTCGAAGGTCGCCACCGTGGACACCGGCGAGCTCGGGTCCTTGACGTCGGCGACCCCACGGAAGCGGGCCACGATGCGGTCGCGCCCGATCTCCGCATCGAGATAGCCGTGGTGGCTGCCGTCGAACCACTGCACCTGAGGGTTCTTCGCCGTGTAGTCGTGCACGTAGAGCCCCGAGCTGACCGAGGTGGCCAGCAGTTCGGGGGCCGCCACGGGCGAGGCGGGGTCCCACGGATCGGGCTTGACCAGGTTGACGAACGCCGCGTGGTAGTCGCCGGTGAGCACCACCGGGCTCGGCACCCGCGGATCGGCGAGACGCTCGACGAGGGCCCGACGCTCGGCGGGGTAGCCGTCCCAGACCTCGAGGAAGTACTCGGGCTGGTCCCCGGGGTCGGAGACGTCGAGACCGGCCAGCAGGACCGGGTTGCCGAGCACCGTCCAGATCGCCTCGCTCCGCACCAACCCGTCGAACAGCCACTCCCGCTGCTCGGCACCCAGGGCGCTTCGTCCCGGCTCCAGGCGCTCCGGGCAGCCCGGCCCCTGGTCGAAGGTCGAGGTGGCGCGGCAGGGCGGCACGTCGGCCTCCTGGCGGGTCTCGATCACGAAGAGGTGCGCGAGGTCTCCCCACCGAACGTCCCGGTGGACGCGCACGGTGTCGCCCTCGGGCGGCGGGGTGCGGATGGGCATGTGCTCCCACCACGCCCGGTAGGCCGCGGCCCGGCGGGCGGCGAATGCCGGACCGGTGCCGCCGAGGGCGCCGTCGCCACCCGCATAGTTGTTGATGACCTCGTGATCGTCGAAGGTCACGATCCAGGGGCACGAGGCGTGCGCAGCTTGCAGGTCGGGGTCCAACCTCGCCCGCGCGTACCGGGCCCGGTACTCCTCCAGCGACTCCGGGAAGCGCGCCCCGAGGTACCTGCGCTCCGCGAGTGCCTGGTCGGGATCGTCCACCCCCGGGACCTCGTAGATGTAGTCGCCGAGGAAGAGCACCGCGTCGAAGTCCTGCCCGGCGATGTCACGGTGGGCGATGTAGTAGCCGCCCTGGAGGTCCTGGCAGTTGGTGACCGCCAGCCGGAGGTGATCCGGCGAGGCATCTCCCGCGGGCGCCGTGCGGGTCCGGCCGGCCGGGCTGGTGTGCTCGCCCACCCGGAAGCGGTAGGCGAACCACCGGTCGGCCTCCAGCCCCGAGACCTCCACGTGCACCGCGTGACCGTCCTGCGGCTGCGCGGTCGCCACCCCGCGGGCCACCACGTCCGTGAACGCCTCGTCGGTCGCCACCTCCCATTCGACGTCCACGTCCGTCGGCGGCATGCCCCCGCCCCGCAACGGGTCCGGGGCGAGGCGGGTCCACAGGACCACCCCGTCAGGCGTGGGGTCGCCGGAGGCCACCCCGAGGCTGAACGGGGAGCGCGGCAGCGGCGGTGGCGGCGCAGCCGCCCGAACCACGGTCGTCGTGGTGCCCGCACCCTCCGCCGGCCCGGAGGACCCACCGCTGCACGCCACGGCGCCTGCGGCCATCGCCCCCACCAGGAACGCCCGGCGGCTGATCGGGTGTGCGGCGCGATCGGCGATCGGTTCCTCCCCCTTCGTGCGGCTCCGAGCCGCCACGATGGTAGGCCCCGGTCAGCCGCAGCTCACGCCATCCGGTGGCTCACCCGGGACCACCCCGACCGGCTCCGGCTCGGGCGGGACGGTGGTCGCGGTCGCGGACCCCGCGAGCGAGGTGCCCGTCGAGCTCCGGGTGGTCGGGCCTCCGGATCCAGCGGTGGTGGTGGTGCTGGTGCCGGGCACCTTGAAGTCGCTGCCGGTGATCACGACGACCTCCCCCGGGTCCAGCTCGGTATCCTCCTGCAGGGCGGCTCCGTTGGCGAGCACCCGGGCGATCTCGGTGGCGGCGACCTCGGAGCCCGGCGCGTAGCGGACGGTGGTGTGCCGCACCCGGGACGGTGCGTCCCCCGTGGACACCACGGTGAAACCCAGCGCCTGGAGCGCCCTGCTCGCCTGGCCGGCCTGGCCGGACACCCCGCTGCCGTTCTGCACCACCAGCGACACCCCATCAGATGACCGGCCGGTCCCGCCCCGGAAGATGTCGAGGATCGGCTCGGCGGCCACCTCGTCGAGACGCACCACCGCCGCGCCGCCCGCGGTGGTGAACTGCTCGACGGGGAGGGTGTGGGTGCGGAGCTGGTCGCCGCCGAATTCCTTGAACTGCTTGGACAGATTGAGCAATTTGCCCGTCTCCAGGCCCTTGTCGACCTTCAGGTTCGGCGCGATCGACGACAGGAGCTGGTTCATCGTCTTGAGGTCGTAGCCGTTGGTGGCTGCGGCCGCCCGGTCGACGAGACGCCGCATGAAGACCTGCTGACGGCTGATCCGGCCGAGGTCGCCGGTCGGATCGTCGAGCCATCGCCCGCGAGCATCCTGGTACTCCAGGTGCCGGGCACGCGAGAACGCGAGTGCCTGCTCGCCGTCGAGCTTCACGCAGCCGGGCTGGTCGACGTACAGGCCCGAGTTGCGGTCGCGCATCGGCCGGTCGAAGTACATCGGCACCCCGCCGACCGCTTCCACCACTCCCTTGAAGCTGCGGAAGTCGACCTCGATGTAGTGGTTGATCTCGATCCCGAAGTTCTGGTGGATGGTGTCGATCAGCCGCTGCGGGCCGTCGTCGTAGCCGTAGGCGGTGTTGATGCGCTCCCGCCCGTCGGTGCGGGCGATCGGCAGCCACAGGTCCCTGGGGAACGACACCACGTCGATGGTGCCGGCCGTGGGATCGACCCGCACGATCATGATGGTGTCGCTGCGCCGGCCGCTGCTCTCGCTGCCGTCACCGATGAACGCGCTGGCATCCGGGTCGTTCTGGTCGACGACCTCGCGGGAGTCGGAACCCACCACCAGGTAGTTCTTGGGCTCCCGGTCCCCCGCATCGGCCACCGCCAGGTCTTCCCGCTGGATCTGGCTGAAGCGCCACCAGACGTAGCCGACCACGGCGACGCCGGCGAGGAGGGCGACGACGACCGCGACGCCCGAGCCGAGCAGGAGACGCTGCCGCCAGCTCCGGCGGGGCTGCGCGCGTTCGCCGTCCCCGGCGGGTATGGGGGGAACGGACATGACCGGACGAGGCTAACCGGCGCCCGGCCCACTGCTGTGGCGACCCGCCCGCTCAGAATCTGTGACCTCAGTCACAACTGGGAGACGTATCGGTCGACACCCCGCACCAGCCGTTCCAACAGGTCGGCCAGCTGAGCGCGCTCGGCCGGCTCGAAACCCTCCAGGACCGTCAGCAGCATGGTCCGGCGCCGCTTCGAGAGCCGCTCGTGGAGCCGGCGGCCCGCGGCGGTCAGCTCCACCACGACCACCCGGCCGTCGTCGGGTGCCGACGTCCGGCGGAGCAACCCGGCCTCCACCAGCCGATCGACCGTGCGGGTCGCGGTGGAGGCATCGACCCGCAGGGCCTCGGCCAGCTCGCTCATCCGCCTGGCGCCGGCCTGCACCACGTCGAGGGCGTCGACCTGGGCGGGATCGAGCAGGTCACCGTAGAGACGGTCCCTCATGGACTGCATCGACGCACCCCGCCGCAACTCGCGCCAGGCGACCCCGATGCGCGCCTCAGGGCTGTCGGGATCGAGCACCGGCCCGGCAGCACGAGGCGGCCGCTCGACAGAGCGGCGGGAGCGGGCCGGAGGGGAGGAAGTTGCGCTGACCGGAACCATCACTTGTAGACTACAAGGACTTTCCTTGTAGTCTACAAGTACTCTTCGCTGGAGTAGACGTCTTGGTCGCGGACGCACCTGCCACGAACGACAACCGACTCAGCCATCGCCAGATCCTCCTCGTCTTCCTCGGCCTGGGCACCGGGATGCTCCTGGCCGCGCTCGACGGGACCATCGTCGCCACCGCGCTGCCCACCATCGTCGGTGAGCTCGGCGGGCTCGATCACCTCTCCTGGGTGGTCACCGCCTACCTGCTCACCTCCACCACCAGCACCCTGCTGTACGGCAAGATCAGCGACCTCTACGGGCGCCGCATCGTGTTCCAGGCGGCCATCGTCATCTTCCTCGCCGGCTCCGTGCTGGCGGGCCTGTCGCAGAACATGACCCAGCTCATCGTGTTCCGCGGCGTGCAGGGCATCGGCGGCGGCGGCCTGATGGCCATGGCCTTCGCCATCGTCGGCGACATCCTCTCGCCGCGCGAACGGGGCCGCTACACGGGCTATCTGGGTTCGGTCTTCGCCCTGGCGAGCGTGATCGGGCCGCTCATCGGCGGGTTCTTCGTCGACCACCTCACCTGGCGGTGGATCTTCTACATCAACCTGCCCCTCGGGCTCATCGCCCTGGCGGTGACCTCTGCCGTGCTGCGCCTGCCGTTCCCCCGCCGCGAGCACCGCATCGACCTCCTCGGCGCGCTGCTGGTCGTAGCCGGCGTGACCTGCCTGCTGCTCGTGGCGGTTTGGGGTGGCAAGGAGCACCCGTGGGGGTCGGCGACCATCGTGGGGCTCGCCGCCGCGGGGGTGATCCTGCTCACGCTGTTCGTGCTCTGGGAGCTGCGGGCCAGCGAGCCCATCCTGCCGATGCGCCTGTTCCGCAGCGACGTCTTCCGGGTCACGACCCTGCTGGCACTGCTGATCGGCGCGGCCATGTACGGCGGCATCGCCTACCTGCCGCTGTTCCTCCAGGCGGTCACCGGCGCCACGGCGACCATGTCCGGGTTGCTGCTGCTGCCACTGATGGCCGGCATCATGGCCACCTCGATCACGTCCGGGCGGGTGATCGCCCGCACCGGTCGCTACCGTGCCTGGCCCATCACCGGTATGGCGGTCAGCGCGATCGGGATGGTCCTGCTCAGCCTGATGGACGTCGACACCCCGCGCTGGCAGTCCTCGCTGTCGATGCTGGTGCTCGGCGTCGGCATCGGCATGGTGATGCAGGTACTGATCCTGGCGGTACAGAACGACGTGGACTTCCGCGACCTGGGTGTGGCCACCTCGGCCTCGACCTTCTTCCGCCAGATGGGTGGCTCGTTCGGGGTGGCCATCTTCGGCGCGATCCTCAGCAGCACGGTGGCGCGAGAGCTACCCGCGCTGCTCCCGCCCGATCTCCCCACCGGCGACCCGGCAGCCATGGCCGGGCTGCTCAACAGCCCCGAGCGCATCCACACCCTGCCCGCACCGATCGCGGAAGCGGTGATCGAAGCGCTGTCTCGAGGGATCCACGCCGTGTTCGTCTGGGCGATCCCGGTCCTGCTGGTGGGATTCGTGGTGGCGTGGTTCCTCCGGGAGGTCCCGCTGCGCGACACCGTCCATGTCGGCAACCTGGCTGAGGGAAGCGAGTCGACCCTCGAGCGGGCTGAGCACGAGCTGGCCCGGGGCGTCGCCGAGGTCGGCGACAGCATCGCCCTCGGCCTCGATCCCGACCTCGACCCCGAGGATCTGCCCGCTCCCTTACGCCCCCGCTGATCGCACCCCGGCCCGCTACGACCGATCCTCAGCGGGCCGACCACCACTGCCAACGCACCGGCTCGATCACGATGGCCGGGCCCTCCGGGCGCTGCTCCCGGTACTGCGGGTACTTCGCCACCAGCGCGTCGACTGCCCGGCCGTACGCGGCGGCGCCCTGGCCGCGGTCGATCACCTGGGCGAGCCCCCGGATCCGCACCCACCACAGCGAGGACCAGTCCCCGTCGTCGTAGTGGTCGAACAGCAGACCCACCTCGGGGTTGGCCCGGACGTTCGCCAGCCGCTTGAGGTTCGTCGTGGTCTTCGGCTTGTGGTCGACGGCAGTCACCACCCGACCCCGGTCGAAGGCGAAGGTGATGGGCACCACCTCGACCCGTCCGGTGGCGGTGAGCGTCGCCAGGCGGGCCACCCGGGCCCGCTCCGCCAGGGCACGGGCCGCCGCCTCGTCCATGGGAGCACTCAGGCCGAGACCGCTCTGGGCTCCTTGGGAAGCCCGAGCACCCGCTCGCCGACGATGTTGCGCTGGATCTGGCTCGTGCCACCCCAGATCGTCTCGGACCGGCTGAAGAAGAACGATGACTGCAGCACGGACGCCGGGTAGCGGGCGCTGGTGCGCCGAGCCCCGTAGCCGGGGACCGCCTCCTCCCTCGAGGGATCCCCGGTGAGGATCTGGCCCTCGGGACCGAGGATGTCGATGGCGAGGTTCATCACCTCTTGGTGGTACTCGCTCCAGAACATCTTGTTGGTGGCGCCCAGCGCGGCGACTCCGAAGTCCTTGCGGTCCTGCACGACTGCAGTCAGGGTGCGCAGGCCGTTGATGCGCATGATCTGCACCTTGGACCACGCCTTGGCCAGCGCCTGGCGCACCAGCGGATCACGGTTCCGGCCGTTCTCGCGAGCCTTGTCGATGATCGCCTCAAGCTCCTTCTCGAAACGGCGGTAGCCGGTCGTCGCCGAGGTGCCACGCTCGAAGCCCAGCGTGGTCATGGCCACGTTCCACCCGTTGTTCACGCCCCCGACCACATTCTCCTTCGGGCAGCGGGCGTTGGTGAAGAACACCTCACAGAACTCCGCCGACCCGTCGATCTGCTCGATCGGGCGGACCTCGATGCCCTCCTGGCGCATCGGGCACAGCAGGTAGGAGATGCCCTTGTGCTTGGGAGCCTCCCGGTCGGTGCGGCAGAGCACGAAGATGTAGTCGGCGACGAAGCCCTGCGTGGTCCAGATCTTCTGACCGTTGATCACCCACTCGTCGCCATCGAGCTCGGCGGTGGTCTTGAGCGACGCCAGGTCCGAGCCGGCATCGGGCTCGCTGAATCCCTGGCACCAGGCGATCTCGCCCTTGAGGATCTTGGGCAGGAACTCCTTCTTCTGCTCTTCGGTGCCCCACTGCAGGATCGTGGGTCCGACGAGGGTGTCACCGAAGAAGTCGGCGCGCATCGGGGCGTTCGCCTTGTGGAACTCCTCCGCCAGCACCACCGCCTCCATGGTGGAGAGGCCCTTGCCCCCGTACTCCTTCGGCCAGCTCGCGCAGATCCACCCGCCCTCGTACAGCTTGGCGGTCCAGTCCTTCTGGAACTGGACCTTCTCCTCCGGTGACAGCTCGAAGCCCGGCTCGAACCAGCCCTCAGGCAGGTTGTCCTCCAGCCACGCTCGGATCTCCTTGCGGAAGGCTTCGGCTTCGGGCGGGTAGGTGAGGTCCATGCCCGTATCTTGACTTCCCGGTCAAGTCTGAGGCGAGTCGATGACGGGGCGTCAGATCCGGGGCCGGGCCGACGGGGGGGAACGGCCCCCGGTCGAGAGCCACCGCACCTGAGGATCGCGTGGGCGAACGACTCGTTGGCTAGCCTCCCGAGCCATGACCACCACGGAGCCCGCGGCCGCCTCGGCGACGAAGCAGCGATGGTCGTTCCAGTGGAAAGAGCTCTATGAGGAGGTCATCACCTCGGGCCTGTGCACCGGCTGCGCGGGTTGCGTGATCTCCTGCCCCCACGACGTCATCGGCTACAACCACGCCCAGGGCGGGTACCGGCCCTTCCACCTCGAGGACGAGCTGGGCCCGAGCGATTGCCTCCACGGGCAGAAGGGCTGCACCACCTGCACCCGGGCCTGCCCCCGGTTCCGCTCCTGGGAACCCGAGGCGAACGAGCACCTCTTCGGCCATGATCGCGACCCCGAAGAGGTGGCGGGCATCTACTCGGACATCCTCCTCACCCGCGCCACCGACGAGATGGTGCACCGCATGGGCCAGGACGGTGGGCTGGTCTCCGCCATCCTGATCTGGGCGTTGGACGAGGGTTACATCAACGGCGCGCTCACGTCGTTCCTCGACGGCGAGGCCGGCGACTGGAAGGCCATCCCCGGAGTGGCCACGAACCGGGACGAGGTGCTCGCGTCCGCCGGCAGCCGGTACACCTACTCGGCCAACACGCTCGCCATCGACCAGGCACTCGAGCGGGGACTGACCAGGCTGGCGCTGGTCGGCATGAGCTGCCAGTCGTCGGTTCCTCCGGTGATGTGGCATCGCAAGGCCGGCAAGATCGGCAAGCCCATCGTGTTCAACATCGGGCTGCTGTGCTCCAAGACCTTCGACGACGCGATCTTCGAGGAGCTGTTCTGGGCCAAATACGGGCTCGACAAGCGGGACATCGTCAAGATGAACATCAAGGGCGTGTTCCAGATCTGGATGCGCAACGGCGACTACCACGAGATCAACCTCAAGGAGTGCCACGCCTGGACCCGTGAAGGGTGCAACCACTGCCCCGACTTCGCGGCCGAGCACGCGGACATCTCCTGCGGTGGCATCGGCGAGCACAACGACTGGACGCTCACCATCGTGCGCACCGAGCTGGGCCGGGAGATCATCACCCGGATGATCGCCGACGGCTCGATCGAGGCCCGCCCAGGCGACAGCGACCCCGGTGCAATCGCCCTGATGCGCAAGCTGGCAGTCAAGAGCCGCGAGCGTTGGCCCACCTGGGCCGAGCCCGCGGTACGGGTGGGGCTCCCGGAACCGAAGAAGCCGGTCGCGACCAACGGGTAGGCCCGCACGCGGGCCGGTGGGAGCGGCCCCGCGTCCCGCGGGCTACTGCGGCACCGAGGTCGTGGGACCCGACCCCGCGGTGGTCGGTGAGGTGGCCGCCGCCTCCCCCCAGCCCGGGCACGCCTGACGGATACCGTCCGCCACCTCGGCCGGGAGCGCGTCAGCCGCGGTTGTCTCCTCACCGCCCTTGGTGTTGATCTCCTCGAACTGGTCGAAGGGCACGTTCTCGGAGATCCAGGTGTAGGCACACTCGCAGACCGTCCTGCTCGAACCCGCACCGATCGTGCTGGTGGTGCCGCCCACCTCGTAGATCCCGGTGCAGCCCTCGATGAAGTTCTCCCGGGTCACGTCGTCGTAGGCAGTCGGTGTGTTGCTCGGGTGCGCGCACGCGGCGAGCGAGAGGGCCAGGGCCAAGGCGCCGAGGGCGCGCCAGCGCCGGTGAAATCGGAACATCCGGTCGAGCGTCCTTTGGGTCGGGACAGGAACCGGCGGTCACGGTAGTCGCCTGGTCAGGCGATCCACCATCCCGCCCCGGCGCTCAGGCCGTGCGGCGCACGTTGCGGTAGTCGCCGAGCGCGATGACCTCGGCTCGCCGCGACGCGGGCGAGAGCCCCGCCGGCGGTGACCCCTCGCCGAGCCGGGCGAGGTAGGCGAGATGGGCGGTCTCCCGCTCGCTGCGCTCCCCCAGATCGGGGCCGGCCAGCGCCGCCGCGAGCGCCTGCCAGAGACCGCGTGGGCCTCTGAACACGGGGCCCGTCACCGGATCGCTCGTCACTCGCTGCACGACACAGACATCGCAGATCCCGCTCGTTCCGACCTGAGCCGTCCGGCTCATTCGGGCCGCAAATGATCCGCGCGCCTCACCCGCGATAGGTCGAACAACCTGCCCCGCCAGGGGGCGCCGCCAGGGACGCGGCCCGGGCGAAGACCTCGTCGAGCATCGCCTCCGTGAGCCGCCCGGTGAACGTGTTCTGCTGGCTTGGGTGGTATGAGCACAGGACCGTGCGACCGTCCGCGAGGGCGACCTCCCGCCCGTGCGCGAACGCCGGCCGGGGGCGCAGCGCGAGCTCCCGACACAACGTCTGGTAGGCGAACTGCCCGAGAGCCACGAACACCCGGACGTGGCGGAGCAAGGACAGCTCTCGCCGCAGGAACGGCGCGCAGCGGTCCCGCTCCTCGGGGGTGGGCTTGTTCCCGGGCGGTGCGCAGCGGACGGGCGCGGTCACGTACGCCGCCAGCAGACGCAGACCGTCGTCACGGCCGGTGCTCACCGGCTGGTTGGCGAGCCCGGCTCGGTACAGCGCCCGGTACAGCCAGTCCCCGCTGCGGTCGCCGGTGAACATGCGGCCGGTGCGGTTGCCACCGTGGGCCGCCGGCGCCAGGCCGACCACCAGCACCCGCGCCCGGGGGTCGCCGAAACCGGGCACGGGGCGGGCCCAGTAGTCCTGGTCTCGGTAGGCGGCGCGCTTGGTCGCACCCACCTGCTCGCGGTAGGCGACCAGACGGGGGCAGGCCCGGCAGCTCACCACCTCCGCCGCGAGACGTTCGAGCGAGTCGCCGGTGCTCACGCACCGCAGACTACGGCGCGGCCGCGGGGCGGGCCGCCGGTCGGCCGCCCCGCACGGATAGGTTGTCCGGCACGCATGGCCAGAACGAGAACCGCTCCCGCCGCCACCCTGGTGCTGTTCGTGCGCCACGGGCTCACCCCCACCACCGGCGATGTCCTCCCCGGCCGAGCGAGAGGCCTGCGGCTCTCCGAGCAGGGCCGCGAACAGGCCGAGCAGGTGGCCCGGCGCCTGGCCACGGTCCGCAAGGTCGCCGCGGTCTATGCGTCGCCGCTGGAGCGCACCCGTGAGACCGCCAGGCCGATCGCCCGGATGCTGGGGCTGCCGGTGCGCGTCGAGCGGGGCTTGCTCGAGTGCGACTTCGGGGCCTGGACCGGTCGCCAGCTCAAGGAGCTGCGCCGGCTACCCGAGTGGCGGGTGGTGCAACGCCATCCGAGCGGCTTCCGGTTCCCCGGCGGGGAGTCCTTCCTCGAGATGCAGACCCGCATGGTGGCCACGGTCCAGCGTCTCGTAGCGGCTCACCCCGGCGAGGCGATCGTGGCGGTCTCCCACGCTGATCCGATCAAGGCTGCGGTGGCCCACGCCGTGGGCTCCCACCTGGACCTGTTCCAGCGCGTCGTCATCTCACCCTGCTCGGTCACCGCGGTCTGGTACGGCAGCGGTGGGCCGACGGTGCTGACCACCAACTCGACCGGCGACGACCTCGGCCAGCTGGCACGGTCATGAACGCCTCGTACGACCTGCATCCCGATCGCTTCGCCACCGGCGCGATCGGTGAGCCGGGCCAGCGGGTCTTCTTTCTCCAGGCGGTCGAGGACGACGAGGTGGTGACCCTGCGAGTGGAGAAGCAGCAGGTAGCCGCGCTGGCGGAGTACCTGGCGGGCATCCTCGCGGATCTCCCCCCGGCCGAGCCCGTTGCCCCCACCGAGGCGGACCTGGTCGAGCCCCTCACCCCAGCATGGACGGTGGGGGCGCTGGCGGTGGCCTACGACGAGAGCTCGGACCGGGTGCTCATCGTGGCCGAGGAGCTCGTCGCCCTCGACGACGACACCGGCGAGCCCGAGGAGGAGCCGGCGAGCGCCCGGTTCCACGTCACTCGCGCCCAGGTCACCGGCTTCATCCGTCGAGCGGTCGAGGTCGTTCGAGCCGGCCGGCCACGATGCATCATCTGCGGCCGGCCGATGGACCCAGGTGGGCACGTGTGCCCCCGCAGCAACGGGCACTCGAGCCGCTAGAACGCAAGGCATGCTCCCCGAGCGGCACGAGATCCTGCGACGGGGCACGATCGAGGTGCGCGGCCGCCTGCCCTGGAGCAGCAACGCCACCTTCCTGGCCCGAGTGTGCCTGGAGGGTGCCGGGTGCGACGCGGTGTACAAGCCGCTGCGCGGCGAGCGCCCGCTGTGGGACTTCCCGCGGAGGCTCTACCGCAGGGAGGTCGCGGCCTACGAGCTCTCCGAGGCGCTCGGCTGGGGCATCGTCCCCCTCACGGTCGAGGTCGAGGACGCGCCGTTGGGTGAGGGGTCGCTGCAGGAGTTCATCGACGCGGAGTTCGAGCAGCACTACTTCACCCTCTACGACGATCCGGCGCTGCACGACCAGCTCCGCACCATCTGCGCGTTCGACGTGATCACCAACAACACGGACCGCAAGAGCGGGCACTGCCTACTCGACCGGAACGGCAAGGTCTGGGCCATCGACAACGGGCTGTCGTTCCACCGGGAGTTCAAGCTGCGCACGGTGATCTGGGAGTTCGCCGGCGAGCCGCTTCCCGCCTCGGTCGTCGACAGCCTGACAACGCTCGTCGACGACGGGCTGCCCGCCAGCCTCGACCGGCTGCTCGACCCCCACGAGCGCGAGGCGGTGGTCACCCGCGCACGCGCCCTGCTCGACGCCGGGACGTTCCCGACCGACCCCACGGGTCGCCGCTACCCCTGGCCACTGGTCTGAACCTCGATCGCGGTATGGGCACCGGGCGGTCGGTCAACGAGGAGCTGGTCGAGCTGGGCGACCTCGACGAGCTGGTGCGCCACATCGACCGCTTGTGCCGGGCGACCGACTGGGACGGCCTGCTGGACCTGCGGAACCGCTGCCGAACCGCGCTCGAACGGGGCAGGCAGCTCTGGCCCGCGGCCTCACACGCCGAGTACCGGCTCGCCCTGGAGGCACCCGGTCCGATCGCCGCACGGATGGTGGTGCCGGGCGCCGGCCACCTCTCGCTCGGCCCCCTGACCGAGGTGGTGGCATCGACCCACAGATGGGAGGAGCTGGCCGACCACCTGCCCGACGGACCGACCCGAGCGGTCACCGCACACGAGCGGGTGGTCCGTGGCGAGGACCTCACCGGCGACGACCGCATCGACCGCCACGTCATCGACCTCCCGCTCGCCCTGCAGCCGTGGGAGCCCCGCTACCCCGTGGCCGAATACCTCGCGCACGAGGCCCACTTCCCCCCACCGCCCCTGCCGGACCGTCATCCGGTCGTGCTGCCCGCGCCGAGCCTGGCGGTCGAGCGGATCGAGGACCCGGAGACGATCCACGCCCTCGCCGAGCTCACCCGGGCATGGACCGCGGAGTCGAACGGGCGATCCGAGGTGGTCGCGGTGCGCGGTGACGCCCGCTGCGCCATCGCCGCGCTCGGGCCCCCGCGGGCCCGCCTGGCGGAGCTCAGCGGGGCGGAAGCCCTGGCGTGGATGGCCTGGGCCGCGGCCTCGGGAGGCGCACACGGGCGCCGACGCGGCATGGCCCGTGGCCGCTTCGACGCCTGGTGGGCCCTGGCCTCGATGGCCGGCCTGGTCGAGGACTGGCCGCTGCCACCCGACGAGCTGGGGGCCGCGGCGGCGGAGCTGCGCTGGTTCGCGTGGGACGCCTGGGAGCCCGAGACCGGATGGCGGTTCCACCTGGCGGTCGAGGATCCCCTCGAGGATCTGGCCTGGGCGGTCGCGGCCACCGATGCGGCCTGACCACCCCCCGAACTGTTCACCCACACGCGCCCGAAACCGCGCATCGCTGAACAGTTCGGGGAGGTCAACCACCGACGGGGCCGAGGACCCGCTCGACATACGGGGTGCTGAACACGCCACCAGGGTCCAAGCGGGCGCGAACCTGCTGGAACTGGTCCCATCGCGGGTAGCGGGGCGCGAGCGACGACGCGGTCTGGAAATGCAGCTTGCCCCAGTGGGGGCGGCCGCCGTAGTCGTCCATGATGCGCTCGACACCCCGGAAGTACTCCTCGTAGGGAGTCCCGCGATAGACGTGCACCGCGACGTAGGCGCTGTCGCGCCCGTAGGCGGTGCTGAGCGGGATGTCGTCGGCGGCGACGAAGCGAACCTCGACCGGGAAGCTGATCTGCATGCCGAGCTGCCCGACGTGGGCGCGCACGCGCCGGAGCGCCTCCACGACCGTCGATCGGGGGATGGCGTACTCCATCTCGTAGAAGCGCACCAGGCGCGGGCTGGCGAACACCCGGTAGCTGAGGTCCACGTAGTCGGCCGATCCCTTCGACGGCAGCCGCTTCGCCACCTTCGGGATGAGGTGGTTCCGCCACGCTCCGATACGGCACATCGCGCCGAACAGCACGTTGTCGTAGAACACGTCGTCCCGCCATGCCCGCCAGCGCGGTCGCGGTCGCACGGGCTCGTCGGTGCGCCGGTTGCGCTTGGTGAGCGCCCAGCGGGTGTTGGGGATCCAGAAGAACTCGAAGTGATCGTGGCCCTCGAGCTCGTCGTCGAGTCGCTCGAGCAGCGCGTCGACGGGCTCCGCTCCCTCGACGGCGTGGAGGTTGAACGCCCGCACGCACTGCAACGTCACCTCCGAGACGAGCCCGACCGCCCCGAGCCCCACCCGGGCCACCTCGAGGATCTCCGGCTCCGTGTCCCGACCGCAGGCCACGACCTCGCCGCGGCCGTCGACGAGCCGCATGCCGATGATGGCGCTGGAGAGGTTGCGGAACCGGGCACCGGTGCCATGGGTGGCGGTCTGGGTGGCGCCGGCGACCGACTGGTAGGCGATGTCGCCCAGGTTCTCGAGCGCGAGCCCGTGGGCCGCCAGCTCCTGGTTGAGGCGCCACAGCGGGATCCCCGCCTGGACGGTCGCGGTGCAGCGCTCGGTGTCCACCGCCCGCACTGCCGCGTAGTCCCGGAGGTCGACGAGGTAGTCGTCGGTGCACACCAAAGGCGTGAACGAGTGCCCCGCACCCACCACCCGGACGGTCCGCCCCTCACTCGCGGCGCGGCGCACGATCGACCTGAGCTGGTCCTCGTGGCGGGGACGCTCGATCGCCGCCGGCACGCACGCTTGGTTCCCCGCCCAGTTGCGCCACCTCACCCCTCGATCTTCGCAGACGCGCTAGACCTCTCCGGATGCCGGTGCTCACCTCACCAGACGGGCTACCACTCTTCTACCGCGACGACGGCGACGGTCCAGCCGTGGTGCTGCTGCACGGCCTCACCGCGGACGGCGAGATGAACTGGGAGTGGACCGGGATCGGGCCAGCGTTGCGCGCCGGCGGCTTCCGCACCATCGCGCTCGACCAGCGGGGGCACGGGCGCTCCGCCAAGCCGACCGAGCCGGACGCCTACCGCGACGAGCGGTTCGTAGCCGACGTGCGGGCCCTGCTGGACCACCTCGGGATCGACCGTTGCGGCCTGGTCGGGTACTCGCTGGGCTCCCTCGTGGTGCTGCGCGCCACGCCCGACGAACCGCGTGTGGTCGCGGTGGTGCTGGGGGGCATCGGCGAGCGCGACATCCACACCACCGACCACTCCACCGACGGCGAGGCCCTGGCCCGAGCGATGGAGATCGACGACCCCGACGAGATCGAGGATCCCGAGGCTCGCGGCTTCCGGGAGTGGGCCGATGCCAACGGAGCGAACCGAGCCGCGCTGGCGGCCCTCGCCCGCGGGCGCGGGCGGGACCCGTTCGACCTGGCCGCGATGGCGGTGCCCGCCCTGGTCATCGCCGGTGCCGACGATCACCTGGCCGGGGACCCCTTCGCCCTCGCGCACCGGCTACCCGTTGGCGAGGGGCGATGCCTCGCCGGGGACCACACCACCGCGCTGGCCGACCCTTCGTTCGGGGGCGAGATCGTGCGCTTCCTCAGCCATCACCTGCGCTGAGGAAGCGCACGGCCACGACCCGGGCCCCGGGGCGCTCAGCGGGACTTGAGCGCGTCGATCAGGGCGGGGAGCACCTTGTGCACGTCACCCACGATGCCGAGATCGGCGATCGAGAAGATCGGTGCCTCCTCGTCCTTGTTGATGGCGATGATGTTCTTGGAGCCCTTCATCCCCACCATGTGCTGGGTCGCACCGGAGATGCCGGCCGCGATGTACACGGTCGGCTTGACCACCTTGCCCGTCTGGCCCACCTGGTACGAGTAGGGAACCCAGCCGGCGTCGACGATCGCCCGGGACGCCCCGGGAGCGCCACCGAGGAGCTTGGCCAGCTCCTCGATCATGGCGTACTTCTCGGGGTCGCCCAGGCCCCGGCCACCGGAGACGACGATGTCCGCCTCGTCCAGCGACGGGCCCTCGCGTTCCTCGACGTGGCGGTTGAGGATGCGAGCAGTGCCAGCGGCACCGGTGTCCGGGACCGCGATCGTCTCCACGGCGGCCGGGCCGCCGCCGGAAGGCTCGGCCGCGAAGGACTTCGGCCGGACCAGCACGAGGTAGGGCTGGCCACCGGTGAACCTCGTCTTCACGTTGGTGGTGCCGCCGAAGACCGGCTCGGTGCACACGATCGAATCGCCGTCGAGCTCGAGGTCGACGTTGTTGGTGATCACGGTCTTGTCCAGCTTCGCCGACAGCCGGCCGGCCACGTCGCGACCGTCGTAGCTCGTGCCGAAGAGGATGGCCGCGGGAGCGGCACCCCCCTCGATGAGCGCCGCGATCGCCGCGGCGACGGGGACACCCTGGAGCGCGCCGCCGAGGTCACCGGTCGTGTAGACCTTCGTCGCGCCGTAGTTGCCGAGCTCGCCGGCGATGGCCTCGGCGTCGCCGCCGGCGTAGACGGCCTCCACCGTGCCCGCCAGCTCACGGGCCTTCGTCAGCAGTTCGAGGGTCGTGGGCGAGACCTTGCCGTCGGAGGCCTCGGCGAAGACCCAGATCGTGGACAGAGTCATGGTTCGCTGGCCTCCTAGATGACCTTGAGGTTCTCGAGGTACTGGATGATCTTCTCGAAACCGTCGCCTTCGTCGACGTACTTCTCGCCTGCCTCCCTCGCCGGTGCGGCCTCGATCGAGGTGATCTCCTGCCCGGCGCCGGCCCAGCCGACCTGCGAGGCGTCGAGCCCCAGGTCGGCCACCGTGACCTCGTCCACGGGCTTGCTCTTGGCGGCCATGATCCCCTTGAAGGACGGGTAGCGAGGCTCCACCACGCCCGCGGTGACCGACACCACGGCGGGGAGCGGCGCTTCGACCTCGTCGTAGCCCGCATCGGTCTGCCGCTGCACCTTCACCTTGCCGTCTGCGATCTCGATGTGCTTCGCGAAGGTGACCGACGGCAGGTCGAGCAGCCCGGCGATCTGCTCGGGGACGGTCCCCGTGTAGCCGTCGCTGGACTCGGTGGCGGTGAGGATGAGATCGGCGCCCTCCACCCGCTTGATGGCCGCGCTCAGGACCTTGGCGGTGCCCAGGGCGTCGGAGCCCGCGAGGGCGGGATCGCTGATGAGGATCGCCTTGGCCGCCCCCATCGCCAGGGCCGTCCGCAGGCCCGCGGTCTCGCTGTTGGGGGCCATCGACACCAGCGTGACCTCGCCGCCACCCGCCGCGTCGACCAGTTGCAGGGC
Source organism: Rhabdothermincola sp. (assembly GCF_036846205.1). NCBI lineage: Bacteria > Bacillati > Actinomycetota > Acidimicrobiia > Acidimicrobiales > Iamiaceae > Rhabdothermincola > Rhabdothermincola sp. Next base: position 27,528 of record NZ_DAIUCK010000025.1, read on the forward strand.
CATCTCGACCCCGTAGGAGTCGGACTCGTCGAGGATGAGCTTCCCGTCTCGCTTCAGGGTCTTGGTTTCGGGATCCATCTGGCCCGGGTCTGCCGGATCAGGGATCTGCTTGACGCAGACGACAACGTTCATGGGCGACAGTCTGCGTGCCAGCCGCGGAACCGGCCAAATCCGTGCGGGGAGCGGTGCTGCTACCGTCAGCACGCGGTGAGGGTGCTGCTCATCGTCAACGCCAACGCCTCCTCGGTCACCGCCCGCACCCGTGTCGTCATCCAGAAGGCGCTGTCCGCCGACCATGACGTCACCACCGCCGAGACCAGCCGCAGAGGCCATGCCACCCGGCTCGCGCAGGGCGCGGCGGCCGACGGCGTGGAGCTGGTGGTCGTCCTGGGCGGCGACGGCACGCTGAACGAAGCGGCGAACGGACTGGCCGGCAGCCACACCGCCCTCGCCGCGCTACCAGGGGGCTCGACCAACGTCTTCGCCCGCACCCTGGGCCTCCCGGACGACCCCGTGGAGGCCACCGCGGCGACCATCGACGCCCTGGCCCGACGTTCCATCCGCCGGGTGGGGCTCGGGTCGGTCAACGGTCGCTACTTCCTCTTCCACGTCGGCATGGGCTACGACGCGGCCGTGGTCGCCGAGGTCGAAAAGCGCGAATTCCTCAAGCGTTGGGCCAGCCACGCCTGGTTCGCCTGGTGCGCGATCGACACCTGGCTCCGCCACTACGACCACTCCCGGCCACGGTTCGCGGTGCACCACGCGGACGGGACGATCGTCGACGACGCCTACTTCGCGCTCTGCCTCAACACCAACCCCTACACCTACCTCGGCCGGCGCCCGTTCACGGTCGGGACCGAGGCGACGCTCGACCGCGGCCTCGTGATGCTCACCTTCCGGACCCTCGCGCTCGTGCCCTTGCTCGGGCTGGCGGCGTCGGCACTGGCCACCGGTGAGCACCTCCGCCGGAGCCACCACACCGACTACCGCACCGACCTGGCCGAGGTGCGGGTCACCGGCCACGGGCCGTTCCCCTACCAGGTCGATGGCGACTACCTGGGCGAGACCACCGAGCTGCGCTTCACCCACTGTCCGGGGGTGCTCGACCTGGTGATCCCAGCGGCGAACGCCACGGGCCCGCTCACCCAGACTCGAGGATGGCGCGGAGGCGATCCGGCACGTTGGTGATGATCCCGTCGACGCCGAAGGCCACCAGCTCGGCCAGGCGTTCGGGATCGTCGACCGTCCAGACGTTGACCGCCAGCCCCGCCGCGTGCGTCTGCGCGACGAGCTCGGCGGTGACGAAGTGGTCCCACGGGTTGAGCGCCTGATGGCCGCCAGCGGCGGCGGTGGCCACCACCTGCTCGGGGCTGCTGAGGTCGAATGCGAGCAGGCCGGTCGGGAGCTCGGGGGCCAGCTCGCGCACCCGGGCGATGGATCCAGGATCGAACGAGGTGATCAGCACCCCGTCGAGGGCCATGCCCGCGAGCACCGCGACGACGGCATCGGCCACCTGACGATCCTCGTCCCAGTCGGGCTCGCCCGGCGCGTTCTTGATCTCGATGTTCACCCCCATGCCGTCACAGGCCCCGAGCGCCGCGTCGAGCAGGGGGACGTCGTCGGGCAGCTCGGCAGCGAGCAGCTCGACGATGGCCCGGCCGTCGGCCAGATGCGGGTCGTGGTGCACGGCCAGCGCCCCGTCGGCGGTGCGGCGGACGTCGAGCTCCACCCAGTCGGCACCGAGTCGGCGAGCCGCGGTGAACGCGGCGATGGTGTTGCCGGGTGGCACGGCCTGGGAGGCTCCCCGGTGGGCGACCACGAGGGGACGCGTCACCTTGAACCTCGTGACAAAGGCCACACGGTCGAAAAACACGGCGCCAACCCCTTGAAACGGAGTTCTGAACTCTGTAGGTTGCCGATGTCCCAGCCACACGCCGTTTCCCTCACAACGCGGTGGCATGTGAACAGCTTCACGATTGGTGTTTCCAGCACCGCGCAGAGCACCCGTCGCGAAGCCCGATGACGTGGAGGCACCGTGGCCCTCACCGCTTCTCGCTCGCTCGCGTTGTCCGTGGCCTCGGATGACTGGCGTGCGCTCGCAGCCTGCCGGGACACCGATCCCGACCTCTTCTTCCCCGTCGGTACCACTGGGCCCGCCATCGAGCAGATCGAGGCCGCCAAGGCCGTCTGCGCCGACTGCGAAGCCCGCCAGCCCTGCCTGGAGTTCGCGCTGACCACGAACCAGGACTCCGGCATCTGGGGTGGCACCTCGGAGGAGGAGCGCCGCAAGCTCCGACGGCAGTGGCTCGCGGCCAAGCGCCGGGCATCCTGAGACCGACCAACCCCCGTTTCGAACCTCAACGGCCTCCCTCCTCGGGAGGCCGTTGCGCGTCCGGGGACCCGCTCGACAGCGGAACCTTGATGTCGACCACGGTGCCCGGCCGACCGACCTGACCGTCGGCCCGATAGAGCTCGATCGTCCCGCCCAGCTCGGTGGTCACCAGCGTCCGGACGATCGACAGTCCCAGGCCGGTGCTGGCCTCCATCGAGAACCCTTCAGGCAGGCCCACCCCGTCGTCGATCACCTGCACCCGCAGCATCACCCCGTCGTTGGACAGGTCGACGATCACCTTGCCCCCGGCCTGGTCGAGCCCGGGCGGGTACGCGTGGTCGACCACGTTCTGCAGTGCCTCGGTGAGCACCACGGCGAGGGGTGTGGCCATGGTGGCAGGCAGCTTGCCCGCGTCGCCCTGCACCACGAAGGTCAGGGGATGCTCAGGAGAAACCAGACCCTCCTCGACCATGCGCACCAGCGGCCGCACGATCTCGATGAAGGGCACATCATCGCCCCCTTCGTGGGAGAGCGTCTCGTGCACCAACGCGATCGACCGGATGCGCCGAACCGACTCCTCCACCGCGGCCTTCGCCTCCGGTGAGGCGAGCCGCCTGCCCTGCAGCCGCAGCAGGGAAGAGATCGTCTGCAGGTTGTTCTTCACCCGATGGTGGATCTCCCGGATGGTGGCGTCCTTCGACAGCAGCAGGCGATCGCGCCGGCGCAGCTCCGAGATGTCACGCAGTAGGACCAGCGCCCCGGTGGTCACCCCCTGCTCGATCAGAGGGATGCAGCGGAGCAGGACGGTGATCTCGGGACCACGCTCGATCTCCTCGGTGGCCGGGACCCGCTTGCTGAAGGCGGTGCGGATGGCAAGCTCCTGCAATCCCAGCTCGCCCAGCCGCATCCCTTCGGTGTTGGCGTGGACCCCGATCCGGTGCAGGGCAGACACCGCGTTCGGCGACGCGTACGCCACCCGCATGGTCTGGTCGAGGAGGATCACCCCGTCACCCACCCGCGGGGCCTCCTCCGTGGGTCCCTCCTCGCCGGCGAAGGGGAAATCACCGGCGGCGATCATGCGCGCGAAGCGGTTGAAGACCTCCACGTAGGTCCGTTCGAGCTCGCCCGGTTGGCGGCCGATCGTCGGCGCGGACTCCCGAGTCATCACGCCCACGGTGCGGCCGCGGTGGCGTACCGGGATGCACAGCTCACGCACCGGCTCCCGGGACGCTTCGCTGGTCACCTCACCGTCGATGATGGCGTCCAACTCGAAGCAGCGTGACACGAGCGGTCGCTCCGCAGCGCTGAGCGTGCGACCGACCCAGTCGCTGCGGTAGAGGGTCTGGCCGGTGGTGGGCCGGATCTGCCCCAGCACGATCAGCCTCCGCCCCTCGGCACCCGGCACGTGCTCGGCCTCCGCGAAGAGCATCAGGTCGGCGAAGCAGAGATCGGCGAGCAGCCCCCAGGACGCAACCAGCCGCTGCAGATGATCGATGTCGGCCGCGGTGAGCGACGTGTGGAACCGGGCGAGCTCCGCGAGGCTGGCCATAGGCCAGCCAGTCTGCCGCAGGTGACAGCGATCAGGCGCCGGGATCCGCCGACTCGGTGCCGCCCCGGGCTGCCTTCGCCCCCTCGATCTGAGCCTCGCTGATCTCCCAGCGGAACAGGCAGGTGGGGCAGTGCAACTGCATCACCCGCTGGACCAGGTCCAACCGGTCGATGTAGCCCCATGCTTCGCACCGGGGGCAGAGGGTGGGCAGCCCCCACTCCAGGTTGCCGGGCGGGAGCGGATCGCGCAGGTCGACGACCGCTTCGTCCGTGAGGGGCGCGGGCGACTCCGGTCGGGTTGATCCGGACTTCCCGGTGCGCGGGCGTCGCCGGAACGACGGCATGGACGCATCCTACTCCTCCAGCGGCTCAACGCCAGATGGCCTCACCGAGCCGCAACAGGCCCACGATGTCGAAGATGTCCCGGTCGAAGAACGGGGCCGACGCCACGATCTCGGGCACCCGGCCGAGCTCCTTCCGCTGCTCCGCCTCCCGGCTGGCCACGATCCGGTAGTTGACGAAGCTCTCCCCGATCTCCCGCAGCACCCGCTCCACGTCAGCTGCGTCGCCGATCCCGTCGGCCAGCTCCGCGGCGATGGGCCCCGCCTTCCGGCACAGGGTCTCGGCCGACGCCATCGCCGCGTCGTCGAGCAGGTAGGAGGGAAGCACCTTGTTGAGCACCAACGCGCCGAGGTGCAGCTCGCGGCTGTCGAGGGCCTCGATGAAGAACTCGGCCTCCCGCACCGGCGCCTCCTCCAGGGTGCTGACCACCACGAAGGTGGTGCGGCGATCGGCGAGGGTGCGGGTGACCGCCTCGGCCCGCTCCACGAAGCCGTCGTACATCGTCTGGAAGAGGATGAAGAACTCGGCGATGTCCTCCAGGAACTGCGAGCCCAGGATGCGGTCGGCGATGGTGTAGAAGGGCCGGGATGCCGCGTTGACCAGGCGTGAGCGGTACGGGGTGATGAGCCAGCGCAGGAGGCGGCTGCTGAAGAAGTCCGCCATCCGCTCGGGAGCTTCGAGGAAGTCGATGGCGTTGCGGGTCGGAGGGGTGTCGACGACGATGAGGTCGTAGCGACCCGAGGAGTGGATCTCGTACAGACGCTCCATGGCGATGTAGTCGTGGCTCTGCACGAACTTGCCGGTGATGTTCTGGTAGAGGGGGTTGGCCAGGATGGCGTCTCGGGTCTGAGGGTCGGGGGCATGGGTGCGCACCAGCGAATCCCAGGACTCCTTGGTGTCGAGCATCGCCACCCACAGCTCGCCCCGAGGCGCCACCCCCGCTTCGGTCAGCAGCTCCTGAGGGACCGGCCGCTCGACGTTGCCGAACCGCTCGAGGCCCAGCGCGTTGGCCAGGCGCTTGGCCGGATCGACGGTGAGGACCAGCACCTTGCCCCCGATGTGGGTCGCGGCCATCGCCCCGAGCGCCGCGGCGGTGGTGGTC
>NZ_DAIUCK010000026.1:0-32607 GCF_036846205.1 Rhabdothermincola sp.
GGTTGATGGTGGTGGGGTCGGCTGCGTCCCACCAGGCCAAGAGGTTGGTGATGTCGTTGGGGCCCGAGATCCCGCAGGTGCTCTGGGCCAGCGCCCTGGTGGAGGCGATCGTAGGAGCGGTCCAGGCCACCGCGGCCCCCACCCCTACCTTTTTCAGGAACGATCGCCGCCCCTCGCGGTGCCGGCCGTCGTCCAACTCGTCGTGGGTCATCGCCCCCCGCCACCTCGCTCGGAGTCGATTGCGTGTGCATGTCGAGTGCAGATTCCGTCGTCAAGTGTGGCACGCCAGACGGTGTCCCGCCACCACCACCCGCCGTGGCCCGGCTTGCCCGGGTGCCGCCGCCGGCGAGAACCGCTCGAGCCCTGGAGGCCGTCTCACTCCGCCCGCAGGCTGGATCGGTGGCTACCCTGGGACCCCGTGAGCTTCGGCCCCGGTGCCCTCCGTGGCGACCCGCCTGGTACCCCCGGCGAGGTCGACTACCGGCTGGCCCGCCAGGCGGTGCTCGCCGAGTTCCATCGGGGCCGCCTGGCTCGGCACGAGATCTGCGACGCTCATCCCGAGCTGCTGCGGGCGGCTCGGGAGTGCAGCGAGCCGACCGGCGAGCGGTGCCCGGTCTGTGAGGGGACCGACCTGGTCCTGGTCACCTACGTGTTCGGCCCGCGGCTGCCGGCACACGGACGCTGCGTCACCTCACGAGCCGAGCTGCGGTCGCTCGCCGAACGGCGTGGCGATTTCGCCTGTTACGTGGTCGAGGTGTGCCCCGAGTGCTCCTGGAACCACCTGGCGCGTACCTTCGTGCTGAACCCGGCCCGCTCCGCCTGAACCGCCTGCGGCCCCAGCCCCATGACGACGAGGTCATCGAAGCAGCCCCGCCCACGTCCCCCCCGCGCTCGCGGCCAACACCCGAAGGCGCCCGCCGGGCGCGGCCATGGGGACGCTGCTGGCCGCCGTGGCCTCCTGTGGCGCTGGCGACGCGGGCTGTTCCTGCTCGGCCTGCTGCTCATCCTGGGCGTCGCAGGTGCCGGTTACCTCTTCGCCCAGGTGCCGCTGCCCTCGTCCGAGCCGCCGCTGCTGCAGACCACCTTCATCTGCGCGGCCGACGTGACCACCGGGTGCAACGCCGACAACTCGATCGCCCAGCTCTCGGGAGGCGTCGACCGGGTGAGCGTGACCTACGCTCAGCTCCCGCAGGTCCTGATCGACGCCGTGGTGGCGGCTGAGGACCGGACCTTCTTCGAGCACAGGGGCGTCGATCCTCTCGGCATCGCTCGGGCGCTGTGGGCCAACGTCCGCAGTGAGGGGATCCGCCAGGGCGGGTCGACCATCACGCAGCAGTACGTGAAGAACGTGTACCTCAGCCAGGAGCGGACCCTGGACCGCAAGATCAAGGAGGCCGCCCTGGCGGTCAAGGTGGAGCGGGAGCTCTCCAAGGAGGAGATCCTCACCCGCTACCTCAACGTCATCTACTTCGGGCGAGGCGCCTATGGCGTGCAGGCAGCCGCCAAGACGTACTTCGGGATCGACGTGGAGGAGCTGAACCTGCCCCAGGCGGCGTACCTCGCTGGCCTGATCCGGGCCCCTGAGCTCGCTGACGCCAAGCTCCCCGACGGCGATCCCCGAGCCGAGCCGCAACGCGAGGAGGCGACGAACCGGCGCCGCAGCGTGCTCGCCGCGATGCTCGAGATGGGTTCCATCACCCAGGAGGAGCACGACGCGGCCGTCGCTGCCGGGTGGGACGACGTGCTGACCCGCACGCACACCGGCAACTTCGGCCGGGTCGCCCACCCGGAGCTGGGCACCGAGTACTTCGTCGACTACGTCCGCCAATGGCTGGTGAAGCACGCGGGGTTCACCGACGCGGAGGTCTACGGGGGTGGTCTGCGGGTGTACACCACCCTCGACTTCGACCTGCAGGAGGAGGCGGTCTCGGCCATCACCTCCACGCTCGATCGCCCGGATGACCCCGCGGCCGCGCTGGTGTCCATCGACCCCCAGGGCCGAGTTCGAGCGATGGTGGGCGGGCTGGACTTCGCCTCGTCGAGGGTGAACCTGGCGGTCGGGACGGAGGGTGGTGGCTCGGGTCGCCAGCCTGGTTCCTCGTTCAAGCCGATCGCGCTGGCCGAGGCCCTGGAGCAGGGGGTGCCCTTGAGCAAGGTGTACGACGCCCCGGGCAAGAAGGTCTTCAAGGGTGCGGACGGGGGTGCGGACTGGACGGTGGCGAACTATGCCGACGCCGGGCTCGGCCAGCTCAACCTGGTCGACGCCACCCGCAAGTCCTCGAACACCGCGTACGCCCAGCTCGGCCTGGACATCGGCCCGGAGAACGTGGCCGCGATGGCCAGGCGGATGGGTGTCACCAGCCAGCTCGACGAGGTGCCCTCCATCGTGCTCGGCACCAGCAACGTGTCGGTGCTCGACATGGCGACCGCGTACTCGACGTTCGCCAACGGCGGCGAACACCTGGGGCCGTTCGTGGTCACCCGGGTGACCGACGCCAAGGGAGCGTTGCTGTACGAGGCACCGTCGCGCCGTGAGCGAGTCCTGTCCGAGGACGTGGCCGCGCAGGTGAACTGGACGCTGTCGCAGGTGATCGAGAGCGGCACCGGCACCGGAGCACGGATCGGACAGCCGGCCGCCGGCAAGACCGGCACGACGGAGAACTACCGCGACGCCTGGTTCGTGGGGTACACCTGCTCGCTCACCACCGCGGTCTGGATGGGCTACCCGGGAGCGCCCGGCGAGCCCGTTCGCTCCATGCGCAGCGTGCACGGCCAGGCGGTCACCGGCGGCTCGTTCCCGGCGACGATCTGGCGCAAGTACATGGCCAAGGCCACCGACGGCCTTCCCTCCTGTCCCTTTGAACGCCCCCGGCTCGCGCCGACCACCTCGGACACGTTTGTTCCAGGCACCGCGCCCAAGCCGTCGGACACGACCGTGCCGCCGACGTCCACGAGCACGCCCGCCACGAGCTCCACGACGGCTCCTGCCACCACGACCACCACCGCGCCGATGACGACCACCACGGCATCGGGTACCACGAGCACCTCGGCCCCCGGCGGTTGAGTCCCGGCGATCTGTTCATCGGCGGGCGTGCGGGACCGTGCGCGGGCGAATGGTTCGAGAGAGGAAGACTTCGAGGGTGGGAGACGCCGTCGTCAAGTGCCGGGCAGGGGCCAGCCGGTGTCCTCGCCCTCGCGGTGGTGGGGGTAGTGCGTGCGGCACACGAAGCACCACCATTCTTCGCCGGCCAACTCCACCTTGCCCGGTGTGTCCCACGCCTCGGGGGTGATGTAGAGGCGGCGCACCAGCACCAGTTCCTCTTCGTCGCGGCCACAGCTGTCGCAGGTCCCGACGACCGTCACGAGTGAGGTCTCCTGCTCACACGGCGCACGCTATCGCCTCGCTCCGCTCCGGACGTGCTGTCGATCCTGGCGCCCGGGTACAGTGACGATCACCGCCGGCAGCCATGGGGCGCTGGACGGGATGAAGGAGGCTCGCGATGAGCACGAAGGTGACCGCGCCCGCCGTCCGGGGACGGAAGGTCCGCTCCGGTGCCGATCCGCTCGTGATGGTGACCGCGTACGACGCCCCGGGAGCGCGCATCGCCGACGAAGCCGGCGTCGACGTCATCCTCGTCGGGGACTCCGTGGCGATGGTGGTGCTCGGCTACGACGACACCCTGCAGGTCACCATCGACGACATGGCCCACCACACCGCCGCCGTGGCCCGTGCCCGGCCGGGCGCGCTCATCGTGGGGGATCTGCCCTGGATGAGCTACCACGTGTCCGCCGAGGAGACCGTGCGCAATGCCGCCGCGCTGGTGCGGGCCGGTGCGCAGGCGGTCAAGCTCGAGGGCGGGCGCAAACGGGTGCCGATGATCGAGGCCATCGTCGCTGCGGAGATCCCGGTGATGGGCCACATCGGTCTCACCCCGCAGTCGGTGCACACCATGGGGGGGTTCAAGGTGCAGGGCCGCCAGCACGACGCGGCCCTTGCGCTGGTGGAGGACGCGAAGGCGCTGGAGCACGCGGGTTGCTTCTCGATCGTGCTGGAGGGCGTCCCCGACGAGGTGGCGCGTCTGGTCACCGACTCGGTCGATGTTCCGACCATCGGCATCGGCGCCGGACCGTACTGTGACGGGCAGGTACTCGTGTTCCACGACCTGCTCGGGATCGAGGATCGCATCGTCCCCAAGTTCGTCCGGCGGTACGCCTCCGTGAAGGCCGACTCGGTGGCCGCCTTGCGATCGTTCGCGGAGGACGTGCGCACGGGCCGCTTCCCGAGCTCGGAAGAGAGCTACCACTTGAGCGGCGAGGTGGCCGAGACCCTGGGGTTGTACGGCAGCGCGTCGGGCATCAGCGCCTGAGCGGGCCGTCTGCGGGGCTCACTGCCGGCCCCGACCGATGCTGTCCCAGCCTGTCGGCATACTCGTCGCATGGTCCTCAGAGGGCAGGAGGGCAGCGGAGCTCGGGAGTCGTTCCGGGTGCCGGTGGGCGATGGCGTCGCGCGTCCACTACCCTGGTCCGTTCTGAGACGACCCTGCCCCGGCACCGAGCCGGGGCCCCGGCCCCTGCCGTGGTCCAGAGGGAGGTGATGGCTCGCCGTGCGAGCGTATGAACTGATGGTCATCTACGACGGCGACACCGACGACGCCGCCGTCAAGGAGAGCCTCGCCGCCATCGGCCGGCAAGTGGAAGCGGGTGGTGGCAGGGTCGCCACCACCGATCTGTGGGGGAAGCGGCGCTTCGCCTACGAGATCAACCACAAGTGGGAGGGCATCTACGTGGTGCTCGAGATCGTGACTGAGGCACGCGACCTCCACGACATCGAGCGTTCCCTCCGTCTCGCGGACGAGGTCGTCCGCCACAAGGTGATCCGCCTCCCCGATCGCGAAGCCGCCCGGCGTGGCCTGTTCGGCGAGGCGACCCCGGCCGAGGCCGGTTGAGGGGAGGAGGAGCATCCCCATGGCAGTTGGAAACACCGTCACCATCGTCGGGAACGTCACCCGCGACCCGGAGCTGCGCTTCACCAACAGCGGTATGGCTGTGGCGTCCTTCGGCGTCGCCATCAACAGCGGCCGCCGCAACCCTCAGACCGGTCAGTGGGAGGAGGGCGAGCCGTCGTTCTTCGACGTGAGCTGCTTCCGCGAGATGGCCGACAACGTCGCCGAGTCGCTCCAGAAGGGCACCCGGGTGGTGGTCACGGGTCGGCTCAACCAGCGTTCCTGGCAGACGGACAACGGCGAGAAGCGCTCCAAGGTGGAGATCATCGCCGACGAGGTGGCCCCGAGCCTGCGTTGGGCGACTGCGACCGTTCAACGCAACGAACGCCGTGAGGGCTTCGACGGTGGCAGCCGCGGCGGATCGCCGGAGCCCGTGCCCGACTACCCGGACGAGGAGCCGTTCTGATGGCCAAGACCGCTACCAGGCGTGGCAAGAACAAGGACAATGCCCGCCGCAGCAAGAAGAAGACCAGCATTCTCACCATCGAGCGGGTGGAGTACGTCGACTACAAGGACGTCAACCTCCTCCGCCGATTCATGTCCGATCGGGCGAAGATCCGCGCCCGGCGCGTCACGGGTAATGACTCCCAGCAACAGAAGGAGATCGCCCGGGCCATCAAGAACGCCCGGGAGATGGCGTTGCTGCCGTACACCAGCCGGATCACGACCCAGCGAGGTGGCCGTGACCGAGGTGATCGGTCACCTCGCGAGGACCGGGTGCCGCGGGAAGACCGCGATGTCGAGGCACTGGGCGACATCGAGCCAGCCGAGATGGCTGCGGCCGACGACACCCTCGATGTCGAGGTTGGCGCGGCCGGGGACGACGCTGGCGGGGAGGTGGAGGCCCGATGAAGCTACTGCTGCGCACGGATGTGCGAGGCGTCGGCAAGAAGGGTGATCTGGTCGACGTCGCCGACGGCTACGCCCGCAACTTCCTGGTGCCGAAAGGCTTCGCCATCAAGGCGACGCCGGGGGTCGAAGCGCAAGCCGCGTCGATGCGCCGGTCCCGCGACGTGAAGGATGCCGCCGACCGGAGCGCGGCCGAAGAGGTCGCCAAGGTGCTCGTCCCGGCGGTGATCACGGTTGCCGCCAAGGCCGGAAGTGAGGGTCGGCTCTTCGGTTCGGTCACCACAGCCGATGTCGTTGAGGCAGTGGCCGCACAAACGGGCATCCGGCTCGATCGCAAGCTCCTCCATCTCGACGAGCCCATCAAGACCCTCGGTAGTCACTCGGTGCAGGCCAAGCTCCATTCGGACGTGGAGTTCGCCATCACGGTCGACGTCGTCGCCGGGTGATCCGTCCCGTGGCGCTGCCGTGACGCCGCGCCTGGACGGCGCTGCGTCACCGCGTGCCCGTCGCGAGGCGTCGGGAGCGGGTGACATCTGATCGAGTCGTTGTCAGTGACCCCACGCATGATGGCGGCATGCTCCCGATCACCGATCCAGCACGCAGGATCCACCACCCGCTCGAGGTCCGTCCGTACCCTTCTGGCATGAACCCGCAGGGGGAGGGTTCCGGGCGCTCACGTCACCCACAGCGCTCGGTCGGGTGTCCACAACGCGTCCCCAGAGCGGTCCACCGGAAAACCCTGGGTTGTCCGTCTTCCGATCCCCAGGGTGGGTGCGTCAGTGTGAGGCTTCCATGAGCGTTCCCATAGACGATCTCCCCCCGCCTCGTGGCGCCGGTCGCCCCGACGGGTCCGGCCGGGTACCACCGCACAACCTCCAAGCCGAGGAGTCTCTGCTCGGAGCGATGCTCTTGTCGAAGGACGCGATCGCTGCGGCGACGGAGATCCTCGACGCCAGCGACTTCTACAAGCCCGCCCACGGCCACATCTTCGAGGCCATCACGAATCTCTCGGCGGCGGGAGAGCCGGCCGATCCCGTCACCGTGGCCGATGAGCTGCGCCGAGCGGGGCTGCTGGAAGCGATCGGCGGCCAGGCCGTGCTCGCCGATCTGCAGGCATCCACCCCCGCCACCTCGAACGCTCAGCGCTATGCGCGGATCATCGAAGAGCACGCGCTGCTCCGGAAGCTCATCGGCGTGGCTGGCGAGATTGCCGAGATGGGCTACGAGGTGCCCGACGACGTCACCAAGGTGGTTGACCGGGCGGAGTCGCTGGTGTTCGATGTGGCCCAGCGCCGGGTGACCGACACCATGGCGCCGATCCACGATCTGCTCGACGCCAACCTCGACCGGCTTGAGACGCTCTACGAGCGGGGCGACGCGATCACCGGTGCACCCACCGGATTCATCGATCTCGACGAGCTCCTGTCCGGTCTCCAGGACAGCGCGCTGTACGTACTCGGGGCGCGTCCCTCGGCGGGCAAGACCGCGCTGGCGCTGTGCATCGCCACCAACGTCGCGGTGGAAGCGGGCCGTCCCGTGCTCATCTTCTCGTTGGAGATGAGCCAGCTCGAGCTCACCCAGCGCATGCTCTGCGCGGAGGCTCGGGTGGACTCCAAGCGAGTGCGCAACGGGGTGCTCACCGAAGGTGACTGGCAGAAGATCGCTCACGCGACCGGCCGGCTCGCCGAGGCGCCGATCTGGATCGACGACAACCCCAATCTCACCATCATGGAGCTGCGTTCGAAGGCCCGGCGCCTCAAGGCTCGCATCGGCGACCTGGGCCTGGTGGTGGTCGACTACCTGCAGCTCATGACCGGGCGCTCCACGGCCGAGAACCGCCAGGTGGAGGTGAGCGAGATCAGCCGGGGCCTCAAGATTCTCGCCCGGGAGCTGGAGTGCCCGGTGCTGGCGCTGTCGCAGCTGTCGCGCTCCCTGGAGCTGCGCGCGGACAAGCGACCGATCCTCGCGGACCTGCGTGAGTCGGGCTGTCTGACCGCCGACACCCGCCTGACGAGAGCCGACACCGGTGAGCAGGTCACGATGGGCGAGCTGCTCGAGCGCGACGAGCGGGACGTGCCCATCTGGACCCTCGACGAGCACTACCGGCTCAAGGTGGGCCGGCTCTCGCACGTGTTCCCGAGCGGTGTGAAGACCGTCTACGAGATGCGCCTGGCTTCGGGGCGGTGCATCAAGGCGAGCGCGAACCACCCGTTTCTCGCACTCGAGGGCTGGTTCCCCCTCGAGAAGCTCGATGTGGGCGATTTCGTGGCCGTGCCCGGAGAGGGGAGGTGGCCGCCGTCGGTAGGGGCCGGCGGCGGCCACTCCACCCCGGTGGTACCGAGAGAGGTGTGGACCTACGTGCGCAAGGTCCTCCCGAACCTGGGGGTGGACGTGCGCGACCTGGAGTCGGGCTTCGGTGGCCGGGATGCCTTCCTCGACCAGGTGTACGGCGAACCGCTCACTCGGGAGCAGGTGACCCGCCTGGCCGACCTGGTGCCGGACCCGGTGCTCGCCGACCTCGCCCACGGGGACGTGTGGTGGGACTGCATCGTCGGCATCACCGAGCTGGGCGAAGAGCCGGTCTACGACGCCACGGTGCCAGGCACCCACAACTTCGTGGCCGAGGGCGTGGTGGTGCACAACTCGATCGAGCAGGACGCTGATGTCGTGCTGTTCATCTACCGGGACGAGGTGTACCACCCCGACTCGCCCGATCGTGGCACAGCGGAGATCCTGGTCAGCAAGCACCGCAACGGCCCGACCGGAGTCGTGCGCCTGGCGTTCCTCGATCACTACACCAAGTTCGCCAACATGGCCCGCGGCGCCTGACCGCCCAGGATTCGGGGCCCGTCAGAGCCCTCGCGATCGCAGCCAGTCGATCACCAGGTCGAGCGTCTCCCGGCGATAGCCGTGGAGGTAATGGGGCGCTCCCACGATCAGCTCGTACGTGAGGTCCTCGGCGCCGGAGGCATCGCGGATCGCCTCTGCCTGGTGCAAGCGGATCTCGGTGTCGCCCGTGGGGTGCACGATGAGGGTGGGCACCTGTACGAAGGGCATCGTGTGGGCCAGCGCAGCGCGCGACGACAGCCCCGACCAGGTCGACAGCCAACCGCGTGCGGTCATCGTCCGGGCCAGCCCGCCGTAGCCGTAGTTGGCGTCGTGCGGATCGGGATGGGCGAACACCGAGCCGAGCGGGCGATCGTCCGGGTCGATCGAGGGGTCGAGGTACGCCGGATCGGCGAGGGTGCGGTAGATGGTGAGGTATCGAGCGTGGACGGCTCGCCGGCGGGCGTCGATCCAGCCCCGCGAGCCGCGCTCGAACCGGGCCAACGAGGCCCGTGCCGCCTGGCGCTCCTCGAGCGCGGCCCGCGCGATGGCATCGATCCGGGCGACCCGCTCCCGCTGCGCGGCCCGGTAGGTGGCCAGCCAGCCGGGGTCGTAGCGCGACGGTTCAGGCCACGGGCGCCAGCCGTTGTCCGGGTGGTACATGTCGAGCGAGGGGTCGACCGAGAAGGGGTCGTTCTCATCGGTGACCGACGGGTCGATCACCTGGAGCATGAACACCCCCTCGCCCGGATGAGCAGCCAACGCCACGAACGCGTCGCCGAGGGGTTCGCCCCGCTCTGCAGCCTGGGCGTGGGCCAGTGCCATCAACGACCCTCCGCCACTGTTACCGAGCAGCACCACGTGCACGGCCCCGCGACGACGCATCTCGGCCACCGCGCACTCGACGTCGACGGCGCATTTCTCGTGCAGGCAGTCGGTGTCGTTGTTGACGTACCGGGTCGCCAACCCGAGCACCCCGTAGCCTGCCGCGGCGAGCAGCGGGCAGGCGTAGTGCACACTGAAGTCGCCGCGGGGGTGAGCGAGCACCACCGCGGTCCGCCACGGAGTGCCGCCGGGCGGCGTCCAGAGGATGCCCCGTACCACCGCACCGTCGGAGGTGATCAGGGCCACCGGTTCGCGCCCGAGTGGTCGTCCCGGGTCGTCGGCGGGATCGGGCCAGTAGCCGAGCGCGGGCCTGCTCGCCGAGCCTCCCGTCGCCGTCATCCCGAAGGTCATGGTTCGAGGACGAGGGTCTCGCAGGTTGCTCCGGTCACGCCCGCGAGGGAGCGACCCGCCGGGCCTGGTGGAACACCGGTGTGGGCATGGTCTCCAGTGGCGGGTGTGGATCGGTGAGCAGCCGGTGCGCCGAGGCCCGGTCGCGCTCGTCGAGCGAGCGGGCATCCGCGCACCACTCGACGAGGATCCCGTTCGGGTCGACGGTGTAGGCCGAGACACAGAAGCCGTGGTTGAGCTCCATCACGTCGTAGCCCTGTTCGAGCCAGCGGTCACGCTTGGCGGGCAGGTCGTCCAGCTCGGCTGCGAATGCGAGGTGGTTCACCCATGTCGGGAGACCGAGGCCGGTCGAGATGGCGGGATCGAAGGCGGGGATGCTCTCGTCGTGGAGCTCCCAGAAAGCGACCAGACCGCCGCCACCGGTGTCGTAGAAGGCGTGCTTGGCCCACCCTCCTTCGCTCTCCGTCGGGCCGACGACGATCTTCACCAGCTCGAAGCCCATGGCCTCGGTGTAGAAACGGTGGGTCACCTCCAGATCGCGAACGGCGAGCGCTACGTGATGGAACCCCATGGTCCTCCCCCTTCCCGCCCCCGGGTAGGGACGTGGCCGTCGCACGGCTCCGCGCCATACCACGCCAGGATCCCACGTGTGCACCCGGTTCACCACCATGGCCGTAGCTGCGACGGCGGAGGTTGTGAATCCGGGTGATCGCGCCGGGGCGACTGGGCAACACGGCTACCGTCGCCGGACGTGATCCTGCCTCGCCGGCACGCGGTCGTGACCGCCCTCGCGGGAATCGTGGTGGGGATGCTGGCCGCTGCCGCTCTGGTCGCGTCCGGGACGCTCGAGCGAGCCCCGGACCAGGCCCAGCCGGTCGAGGAACTGCTCGCGGCCTACCGGCGCAGTCGTGAGGGGACCTACCTCGTCGAGGCCACCTTCACTCGGACGATGCCCGACGGGCGCCAACTCGGGTCGGCGGCACTCGTGGTGCAGCGCCCCCCAGACTCCCTGAGACGCCAACTCGGCAGCGTGACCGGCACTTTGCAGGGGCGAAGCCTCAACTGCACCTCGGCGACCGATGGCCGGGTGCAGTGCGCGCCCACCGGGGAGGTTCGTCCCTGGCAGGAGCAGGTCGACAGGGACGTCGAGGTGCTGAGGTCCTACTTCGATCCTGCCTACCCCCTTTACCGGGTGCGCCGCGACGGCGAGGGCTGTTTCGTGCTCGACCAGGACCGCCCGTACCCGGACCCCACCTACGGCACGCACAGTCGCATGTGCTTCGACCCGACCACCGGGGCGATGACGTTGCTCGAGTTGACCCGTGAGACCGGGGCGGTCGATCGCTTCGAGGCGAACACGGTGCGTGGCGATGTGAGCGACGCCGACCTGCGGGTCGAGGCCGATCAGGCATACGACGCCCGTGACCAGGCAGGCAACGTGGTGGGCGGGGTCCCCGGCGGCTGAGGGTCCGAGCGGCTGACCGGCGATGGAGGTGGTGGCTCGGGGTCCGACGCGCCACGACCCCAGGGGATGGAGGATCCTGGGGTCGTGGGGATCCGAGGGGGGCGGAGGCCACGAAGGCGCCAGAACCCGTGAGAGTTGCTGGTGGCGATGCGTTTGGAGGGAGTTGCGACCCCCGCCCGTCCCCGATGTGCGCCGGTGGGGGCGATGTCCACCGACACTCGTCCATCGGCAGGCCGCGGGACCACCTTGAGTGGTTTTTTCCGGCGGAGCTCCAGCGGGGTCGGTCAGCCGGATGAGGGCGGTGTCAGTACTGGGTCACGATGGGCGACCGGTTCTGGCGTGGGTCGGCCGGTTGGACGATCCTTTGGCTGTGCTGTTCCTCGGCGAAGACCTGCTGGCCTGGCTGGTGTTGGCCATCGGTGCCGCGCTCGCGCTCGGGACCCTCCTCGCGCTGGTGCGCCCCCGGGCGGAGACCCCGCAAGGAGAGCTGGCCCGCCCACCACTCGGGCGAAGCGTGGTGATGATCACCATCGGCACCGTCGCGGCCTTGTGGGGGTTGGCCAGCCTGCTCAGGTGATGGCACCTCGCAGAGGCTGCCCCGGCTGATGGCGGACTGCCCCGCTGACGACATGGATGCGGCCCGGTACGCTCTGGTCGATGGGCACCCCAGAAACGGACTGGGTCCGGGCGCCGCGGCAGGCTCGCAGCCAGGAGACGTTTGAGCGGTTCGTCGCCGCGACGAGGGAGTTGCTCGACGAGAAGCCGTTCGACGAGATCACCGTGTCCGACATCGTGGGGCGGGCCGGGCGGACCGTCGGCTCGTTCTACGCCCGCTTCGACGACAAGTACGGGGTTCTCTACGAGCTCGTGTCCCGTATCGACCGCCGCATCAGCGATGTGGTGCGGGCGTTCTGCGATCCCGTTCGTTGGGAGGGTCACCCCGTCGAGGACTTCGTCGACGAGTCGGTACGCCTCAACGTCGCCGCTTACCGGCGCATGCCCGCGTTGTTCCGGGCCGCGCTGTGCGCGGCGACCACCGACGAGCGGTTCCGCCGGGCGCGGGTGGAGGTCATGCAGTTCTGCGCCGAGCAGCAGAAGCGCTTCCTTCTGACTCGTGCCGGCGAGCTGGGCTGCCCCGATCCGTCGCGTGCGTCGGATCTGATGTTCGAGTTCGTGTCCGCCACCCTCGACCATGAGCTGCTCTTCGGCCGCTTCACCGTGACGTGCCCGACATCCGACCTCGACCTCATCGTCGAGCTCACTGCGCAGTGCCGGCATGTGCTCGGCTTGGGCGTGGTCTCCGAGCCGGTGGCTTGAGCTCAGGGGGCGGCACGGTGGGGGACGACCCGGAGGCCGCAGCCTGGGAGCGTGCCCGCCAGCGGCTCGCCCAGCAAGAGGCGGAGAGGCAGCGCCTGCAAGAGGCGCGCCAGCATGCCGAGCAACAGATGCTGGCCGAGCAGGCGGCGCGGCACCGGCGCCAAGCCCGGCGACGGCTCGCAGTTGCTGCCGTGGCGATCGTGGTGGTGGCGGCCGCGGTCGGTGTCCTGCTTCGGTCAACGGCACGGGAGCCTGGCGACCAGGCCGGCTGGCTGCAGAGCTTGGGATTCGACGAATCGGCGGGTGATGCCGGACCGGACCCGACTTCCACCACGCCGGATCGCCTTGGGGGAGTAGGCGGAGCGGCCGGGTCACAGCCGGGGGGGACGGGTTCGAGTCCCTCGTCGGTTCCGACTCGGCTCGACGCCCCTGAGCCGCCCCGCATCGACACCAGCGGGGACGACTTCGAGCGGATCTGGCGCCAGGCGCAACTCTACGAGGGCTGGCTGGTACGCCATCCGGACCCGGCGCTGGCGACCGAGATCTACGTCGCCGGGACGCCGACCACCGAACGGGTGGTCGAGCTGCTCACCCAACTTCAGCGAGAGGGTTGGAGGATCGAGGTGCACGGCTACCGGATCCTCGGTGTCACGCTGGACGAGCGTCCCGGACCCGACATCGTGATCCTGAGATACGCCGACACCTACACCGGGCGGGATGTGGTGGACCGTGCCACGGGAGCCGTGATCGAGCGGGAGGACTACGACGGCCGCGCTCGCCTGTGGAGGCTCGAGATGCGGCGTGGTGAGGACGCCCGGTGGCGGGCAGCCGACATCCAGTTCCTCCGGTTCGGCGACGTCGCCGCGCCATGACCGGTTCGAAGCGTTCCGCCGAGCTACGGCGTTCAGCCGGCATTCGCACCTCCCCGGGTCACCTGGACTAGTGTTACAGACGTGTTGCGAATGTTGCCGGCCCGTGTCGGCAGGCGAGGCCCCCGCCACCCGCTGCCGCCGGGCCGCTGGCGGCCACTCGTCGGCGCCCTGGCCGCTGGCCTGATCGCCCTCGCCGCGATCCCCGCCGCTGCACAGCAAGGCGCGAAGGACCCGCGGGCCGAGCGCGACCGGATCCGGAGCAAGCGGGCCGAGGTGGCCACGCAGGTCGATGCCCTTCGGGCCGAGGATGCCGAGGTCGACGCCGCGCTGGCGGCCCTCGACGAGAATCTCCGAGGCAAGCAAGCCGCCTTTGTTGATGCGGACCGCGCGGCCAGCGAGGCGGAGCGTGAAGCAGCCGAAGCCCGCGAAGCGGAGCGGCAGAAGGAGGCGGAGATCGAGCGTCTTCGCGAGGCGATCGCTGGCTTCGCGGTGGCCGCGTACGTGAACCCGCCTGGCGAGGACTTCTTCGACAGCTTCCGGGCCGCGAGTGCCGGTGACGCGCTGCAGAAGCGCACCTTGCTCGATCTGCGATCCGGTCGTGACGCCGATCTGCTCGACGAGTTGCGCGCCGCGCAACACGAACTGAAGGAGCTGCGCGAGCGGGCCGAACGCGCCAGCGAGGAGGCGCGCCAGCGACGCGCGGTCGCTGAGCAACAGCTCGGCGAAGTGCAGGCCGCGCGGGCCCAGCAGGCGCAGTTCGCTGCGCAGGTCCAGCAGCGTCTCGACGCCCGCCTCGGTGAGGCTGCCGCGCTGGAGGAGACCGATCGAGAGCTGTCCGCGGAGATCAGCCGGCGCGAAGCCGAGCTCGCTGAACGTCTCCGTCGCATGTCGGCGTCCCCGGCTGCCGGCGGTGGGTCAGGCGGAGGTCCCCCGATCCCCGTGTCCGGCCCGATCGCGCTGGCGAACGTGCGGGGGATCGTGGTGGCCGCCAGCATCGCTGGCCAGACCGAAGCCATGCTCGCCGCTGCGGCGGCGGATGGGATCGTGTTGTCGGGCACCGGGTACCGCGACATCTCCCGCCAGATCGAGCTCCGGCGGCAGCACTGTGGCTCGAGCGAGTACGCCATCTACCAGATGCCAGCCGAGCAGTGCCGGCCACCCACGGCTCGGCCGGGTGCCTCCAAACACGAGCAAGGGCTCGCCATCGACTTCACTGAGGGCGGCCGTACCTTGTCGCGCAGCAGCGCCGGGTTTCAGTGGCTGGCGGCGAACGCCGGCCGCTTCGGTTTCGTCAACCTGCCGAGCGAGCCCTGGCACTGGTCGGTCGGCGGAGGTTGAGCGGACTCCCCATCGAGTGCATCGGCCCGGCTCCCGGGTGCCGGCCGATGGTGCCAGCGTCGCGAGCCGCCTAAGGTGTGTGACGAAGGTCACGCTCGGGTCCCGTAAGCGTCGGTTGCCTGAACGGTCAGGTGTCGCATCACCGAGCCGCCCGGGCTCGGGCCGAGAGACAGGAGCCCACCATGAGCGACCTCCACCATCCGACCACCCTTCCCACCGATGCGCGGCCGGCCCACCAGGGCAGCCGCCGGCTCGCCCTCGGCCTGGCGGCCGTGGCCACCGTGGCTGCCGCCGGCCTGCTCATCGGTTGCGGGAGCACGAAGACCGAGACCGATCAGGCCGGCGCGACGACCACCCTGCCTGGTCTGAGCACCACGACCGTGGTGGGGCAGGACAGCAACAGCGTCGCAGGCCCCACGGGCCAGGCTGGAGGCCAGCCGGGCGGGCAGAGCGGTGGTGGCCAGGCGAGCGGATCCAGCGGCGGCGGTTCGAGCTCTCAGACGCCGCCACCCTCGTCGAGCGCGCCGGCGATCGTCAGCTTCCAGACCCCCGACAGCATCGATTGCCACAACGGCACCTTCCAGACGTTCACCGCCAGCTGGACCACGACGAACGCCGTGAAGGTCACGATCTCGATCGATGGGCCCGGGATCTATGACACCTACCCGGCGAACGGCGACACCAGCCTGCCGTTCAACTGCTCGAGCTCGCACACCTTCCTGCTCACCGCCTACGGCCAGGATGGGAAGACCGCGACGAAGTCGATCACCCTCCAGCCGCGCAACGTCCAACCGCAGGGTTCGATGGACGAGGAGCAGTGACCGGGCTCCCGACGCCGTCCCACCTGCACGATCCGCTCGCCGCCCGGCTCCGTCTCGGAGGCCGGGCGGCAGCGCGGGCGGGTCAGAGCCAACCGTCGTCGTGGAGACCCAACTCAGGCCAGGGCCCGGCGACGATGGGCTGGCAGTTGCCCCAACCGGTGCCGCCCCCCACGGGGTCGTGGATGCGCACCGCGGTGTCGCGGATCTGGTGCAGTCGGCGGGCGTTCTCGGGCGTTCGGCAGTCGGTGATGCGCTCGCCGTCGATGTGGAGCTCGCCACGGAACTCGCCGTGGTGGTGGCCGTCGAACCCGAAGTACAGGCCCGCGCCGAGCTGCACGCCCGTGTCGCTCAGCACTTCGATGGTCAGTGGTCGTTCGGAACCATCGTCCATCGTGGCCAGTAGCGTGCCCCCGAGCAGCCGACGGTTGCGGGGGTCGACGCGCAGCTCCGGCCGGATGGCCACGATCGGTTCGCGGCGACCGTCGGGATGCTCGACACCGGCGGTCACGGACGTCTGATCGAAGCCGGGCATGGTGAAGCGGGTGAAGTGCAGGTGCAGCGCGTAGCGGGAGCCGTCGGCGCGCTCCATCAGTGCCGGGCACCAGATCATCATGAAGCCCACGCCGGGCGGGATGTGCGACGACGCTCCCTCGAGATCGGGAGCCGGGAGGCCGACGTCGTAGCGCACCCCCCAGGAGTGGTCGCGGGTGGAGACCCATGACGAGGGGTCGATCTCGATGCGCTCGCCGTCGACGCGGATCCATCCCGATGCGGTGCCGGTCTGGTGGTAGCGCACCAGCTCCGCCGAGGTGCGGTACTGGTTGCGCAGGTGCGTGCGCTCCTCGAGGAACGGCGGCACGGCGGCCTCGAAGAGCCAGTCGAAGCTGATGGGCTGGCAGTCGTTCTCCTCGAGCCGGAAGCGGATGCGCTTCATCGGCTCGACGATCTCGTAGTGCAGCGGGCCGACGGCGGTCAGCTCGGGGGTGGGTGCGAGTCGCCTGCTGGCCCGCACGGTGAGCTGTTCGGCCCCGCGGCTGAGCGCGCCGTAGCCGTCCATCACGTTGCGGTTGGTGTACTTGCCGAGGCCGAAGCCGATCTGCAGGCTGCCGTCGCGGGCCATGGCCATGGCGCACACCTTCTCGGTCCACGCCGGGTCGCTGGTGCCCACCACGGCGAAGGTGTCCACGACCTGGTGGGTGAACGACTCGTCCGACGGGAGCAGCTCGCCGATGGGGTTCATCCGGCTGAGCCTAGGGAGAGGACAGGTCGGGCCGGTGGAGTTGCGCCTTCCGGCCGGGTCTGCGGATCATCCTCCGATGAGGCTCCTGCCGGCCCTGAGGTTCCTGCTCGAGCTCGGCTCGCTGGCCGCGCTCGCGTTCGTGGGGTGGTCGGTCTCCTGGGTGCTCGCGATCGCCCTTCCGGTCGCGATGGCGGTGCTCTGGGGGACGCTGATCGCCCCCAAGGCGCCTCGCCGGCTCCCGGACCCCTGGCGGCTGGGTGTCGAGGCCTGCCTGTTCGGGGCGGTCGGCCTCGCTCTGGCGGTGAGGGGCTGGGCGGGCGCCGGCCTCACCTTCACCATCGTTTCCCTGGGGGTCGCGCTCGCGCTCCGGGTGACCCGCACCGCCGAGTCCTGATGCATCCTGGCGGCGATGGACGCAAGCCCATCCCCGCAGGGGGTGACCGCCACCTCTCCAGCGGTCCGTCTGGGCCTGCGAGAGAACCTGGCCCAGTTCCTCCTGCTGGTCGGTGTGAACGCGCTGGTCGGTGGGATGGTCGGGCAGGAACGCACCGTCCTGCCGCTGCTCGCCGAGCAGGTCTTCGGGTTGGCTGCCTTCACCAGCGCCCTCACCTTCATCGTCGCCTTCGGGGCGGTGAAGGCGGCCACTAACTTCTTCGCCGGCACACTGTCCGACCGCTTCGGTCGCAAGCCGGTGCTCGTCGCGGGCTGGCTCATCGGGCTGCCGGTTCCGCTGCTGCTCATCTGGGCGCCGTCCTGGGCATGGGTGGTGGTGGCCAACGTGTTGCTCGGTGTGAACCAGGGGCTGACGTGGTCGACCACGATCATCATGAAGATCGACCTGGTGGGCCCGGCCAAGCGGGGGTTGGCCATGGGGTTCAACGAGGCCGCCGGCTACCTGGCCGTCGCCCTCACCGCGCTCGCCACCGGGTTCATCGCTGCCAGCCACGGTTTGCGCCCTGCGCCCTTCTACCTCGGGCTCGCGTACGCCGGTCTCGGCTTGGCGCTGTCGGCGATCGTGGTGCGCGAGACGCACGGCCACGCCAAGCACGAAGCCGCCAGCCACACCGCTCGGGCCGAGCTGCACGGTGGGCTCTCCACTCGGGAGATCGTCGTCATCACGTCGTTCCGGGAGAAGGCGCTGTCGTCCTGTTCACAGGCCGGGCTGGTCAACAACCTCAACGACGGTCTCGCCTGGGGTCTGTTTCCTCTGTACTTCGCCGCCAACGGGCTCTCGGTGGCTCGCATCGGGGTGCTCGCCGCGGCCTACCCCGCGGTCTGGGGGTTCGGGCAGCTCCTCACCGGAGGGCTGTCGGACCGGATCGGGCGCAAGTGGCTCATCGCCGGCGGCATGTTCACCCAAGCGATCGCCATCGCCCTCATCGCGGCCACCACCGGGTTCTGGGTCTGGGCCGTGTGCGCCGTGATGCTCGGTGCTGGCACGGCGATGGTGTACCCGACACTGCTGGCCGCGATCGGCGATGTCGCCCACCCGTCATGGCGGGCGCGCGCGGTCGGGGTGTACCGGCTCTGGCGCGACAGCGGGTTCGCCGTTGGTGCGATCCTCGCGGGAGTGGTGGCGGACCTGATGGGGCTCACCGCGGCGATCGGGACCGTCGCCGCGGTCACGGCCGCCTCCGGGCTGGTGGTCGCGGTGCGCATGTACGAGACCCATCCGCAGCACGAGCGTTCGGTCGTTCCCGGCGACATCGACCTCGAGAGCTGACCCTCGTGGCGGGCGCACGTGGCGGGCGCAGGCTCAGCTCAGGATCGTCGCCACCTGGTAGTAGAGGGGGATCCCGATCGTGAGGTTCAGCGGGAACGTGAGTGCCAGGGACGCGGTGAGGTAGATGCCGGGGTTGGCAGCCGGCAGCGCGACCCGGACCGCAGCGGGAGCGGCGATGTAGGAGGCGCTGGCGGCCATGGCGGCGAACACCGCCGCCCCACCGGTGGAGAGCCCGGCGAGGGTGCCGACGCCGGCCCCGACGATGCCGAAGGCCAGGGGCGCGGTGAGCGCGAACGTCACCAGGAAGCGGCCAGCCTTGCGGATCGCGGCCATGTGCTCGCCCGCGAGGGTGCCGAGGTCGAGGAGGAACAGCGCCAGCAGCCCGGGGAAGAGCCCGACGAAGAACGGCTCGACCGCCGCCGCTCCGGAGGGACCGGCGACGGCTCCGATCACCAGACCCCCGCCGAGGAGCATGACGCTCTTGCCGCTCAGCACCTCGTGGATGGCGGCGCGCAGGCTCTCGGCGCCGCTGCCGTGGCGTTGCGCCAGCACGAGCGCGATCGCGATCCCGGGAACCTCGAGGAGTGCCACGAGGGCGGGGAGGAAGCCCTCCGACGGCGCGCCGGCCGCCGCCACGAAGGCCACCGCGGCGGTGAAGGTCACTGCGGAGACCGAGCCGTAGTGGGCCGCGAGAGCAGCGGAGTCCGCGACGGCGAACCGGCCGAGCCGCCGGAAGATGGCATAGGTGACGAGGGGCAGGATCGCCGCGACGGCGAGGGTTGCCAGCGCAGGTGCCCAGATCTCGCCGATGCCGGTGCGGGCGAGGGCCACCCCGCCCTTCAGGCCGATGGCCAGGAGGAGGTAGGCGGAGAGGAACGCCCCGACTGCCTGCGGGAGGCGGAGGTCGCTGCGGAGCCGGGCCGCGACGACCCCGAGGGCGAAGGCGAGGACCGGCACCGCGGTGAGGTTGGTGCGGGCCAGTTCGAGCATCTCGCTCATGGCGCCTCGAGCCGCGCCCGGAGCTTGGCGTTGCTCGCCTCCACCCGTGCCCGGAGTGCGTGGCGACGCTGGATGAGCGCGTCTCGCAGCGTCGGGTCGCCGAGGGCCAGGATGCGAGCGGCGAGGAGCGCGGCGTTGCCGGAGTCGCCGATGGCCGTCGTCGCGACCGGTATCCCGGTGGGCATCTGCACGATGGACAGCAACGAGTCGACCCCGTCGAGGTGCGGCCGCGGCACGGGCACGCCGATGACCGGGAGATGGGTGCAGGACGCGACCATCCCTGGGAGGTGAGCGGCCCCCCCGGCACCGGCGATGATCACCTCGATGCCCCGATCGGCGGCCTGCTCGGCGTAGGCCACCATGCCGGTGGGATCGCGGTGGGCCGACACGACGGCGACCTCGTGCTCGATGCCCAGCTCGGTCAGGAGCTCGATCGCCGCCTGCATCGTCGGCAGGTCGGAGTCACTGCCCATGATCACGGCGACGGTCATGCGATCACCTGTTCGCGTTCAGTGAGAGCAGGAGGACAGGCGCGCCCGGTGTGGGCGAGGCGTTCGGCGACCGAGCGCGCCGTGCGTTCGAGCGCTGCGGGATCCCGCCCGGTGACGGTGACATGGCCGAGCTTGCGGCCTGGACGGCTGTGCTTGCCGTAGAGGTGCACCGACGTGCGCGCCGGCAGGTCGACGGAGGGTAGGTCCGTGGGCCCGTCATGCACGCCGAGGACGTTGGCCATGGCGGCGGCCGGCACGATCATCGTGGGATCGCCGAGTGGCAGGTCGAGGATGGCGCGCAGGTGGTTCTCGAACTGTGAGGTCGTGCAGGCGTCGATCGTGTAGTGGGCGCTGTTGTGTGGACGGGGAGCGAGCTCGTTGAGGTACACCTGGTTGTCGACGAGGAACGCCTCGATGGTCAGGACTCCGACGTGGTCGAGGGCTTCCGCGATCGCGACCAGCGCGTCGTGGAGGGTGTCGGCGATCGGCCGGGCGACCATCGCGGGCGCAGTGACGGTGTGGCAGATGCCGTCCACCTGGTGGGTGCGCACGACCGGGTAGAGCACGTGCTCGCCGTTGCGGCGCCGGGCGATCGTGGTCGCGAGCTCCGCCGTCAGGTCGAGCTCGGGTTCGATGATCACCGGCTCGCCGGTCATGCCCCCCGCCTGGAAGGCGGCGACGTCCCGACGAGTGCGCAGCCAGGTCAGACCCCTGCCGTCGTAGCCTCCGCCAGCCCGCTTGGCGACCACCGGCAACCCGAGCTCGGAGACGGCTCGCTCGAGCTCGGCCGGGTCGCTCACCACCCGGTGCGCGAGCACGGGAAGCCCGACCGAGCTGGCCACCGTGCGCTGGATCTGCTTGTCCGCGGCCCGGCGCATGCCGGCCGGTGACGGGAAGATCCTGGTGGAGCAGGCCTCGAGGGCGTCGAGCACCGGTGGCGGGACCAGTTCGTGGTCGAAGGTGACGACATCGCATGCGGCCGCGAAGCCGACCACGGTGTCAGGGTCGCGCCAGTCGCCCACCACGAGCTCGCAGACGCCCGCGGCGCTGGTGTCGAACCGCTCGGCGAGCACGATCAGACGGCAGCCCAGGGTGGTCGCAGCATGAGCCATCATCCGGGCGAGTTGGCCACCGCCGATCACCCCGATCGCCGTAACTGCTGAGCCTGAGTTCTGCTGTTCCAAATGACGTAACACAGTTCGTAGATTGGCCCGGGCGGGCTAATCTGTCAAGTGAAACTCACGAGTAGTAGTTCGTATGTCGAGTACGGGCGGGGAACCCGTCTGGTGAGGATCGCCTCGAGATCTCCGGTGCCGGCGGAAGAGAAACGGTGGACTGCCTTTCGACCCCCGTTCTAAACTGCGGCCCGGCGATGGGGCTCGCCGTTGACCGCCACCTGGCTGATGGCTCCTACTGACCGGTTCATTCCGTGGGTCGTTCGTAGGTTCGCCTCGCCCGGTGATGCCGGACGGGCCTGAGTCTCTGGAGGTTCGACCGATGTCGGAGGGTGACGTCCCGCCCGGCTCGCCGCCCATCGCCCCGGGCCGGATCTGTGATCGGTGCGGCCTGGAATCGCCCGGGCCGCAGTGCGTGTGGTGCGGCCACGTTCATGACGACGCCGATGCGGCCGGCGCGGTGCAGGCCAGCCGCCGCGAACAGCTGGTGTTGCGTCGCGAGGGCCACGCCCGCCGGAAGTGGCTGGCGGACAACGGGCACCCCGCCTTCATGACGTGCCCGGCGTGCGGCCGATGGAGTCGCTTCGGTCTGTGTGAATGGTGCGACTTCAACATGGCCGACGAGGTGGCGGTTGCCGCACACGAGTCGCACCGCCGGCACGGTAGGGAGCACCGGTCAGCGAGGAGGGCCTCGCTCCGGGCCCGCTTGCGGCCCCCCGGACGTGCCCGGCGCACCGCCGGTGCCGTCTCGGGAGTCGACGGTGGTGTCGCTGGTCAGCAGGTGTTCATGACCTGCCCGTCCTGCCATCAATGGTCCTCGGCGCCGGTATGCGACTGGTGCGACTTCGACACGTCCGATTCCGAAGCGGTCGCCCACATCGCGGAGCAGGACCGCTTCATCCGGCGTCGCTGGCACCATCGCTTCCGGCTCTTCTACTCGGCGATCCGGGGGCTCGCGCACCTCGACATCGAGGAGCAGGGCAGGATCGTGGCCCACCTGCTGAAGTGGATCGTGTTGGGCGCGGTCGTCGGCGTGCTCGCCGGCCTGTCGTCGGCGCTCTTCCTCGCCACGCTGAACTGGGTGACCGACATCCGCATCGACCACCCGTGGTTGCTGTGGTTGCTGCCCTTCGCCGGCCTCGTCATCGGCCTCGTGTACCACTACGGCGGTGGCGACGCGGTGGCCGGGAACAACCTGATCCTCGACGAGATCCATGCGCCCAAGTCCTGGATCCCTCGGCGGATGGCTCCGTTGGTGTACCTCGGCACGGAGGTCACGCATCTGTTCGGGGGCTCGGCGGGCCGCGAAGGCACGGCGCTGCAGATGTCAGGGAGTCTCACCGACTGGTTCTCGCGTATCGCTCGCCTGAGCGCCGAGGATCGTCGGCTCATGCTCATCGCGGCCCTCGCCGGTGGCTTCGGTGCGGTGTTCGGCGTTCCGGTGGCGGGGTTCGTCTTCGCACTCGAGGTCCAGAGCATCGGGCGCATGCGCTACGACGCCCTGGTTCCGGCGGTCGCTGCTTCGCTCGTCGGTGACCTCGTGGTGCGTGGCCTCGGCGTGACCCACACACCCGTCCCCGCGATCGCCGACGTCGAGCTCTCGGCGGCCCTGGTGGGCAAGGTGGTGGTCGCCGGACTCGCGTTCGGGCTGACCGCGCTGTTCTTCGCCGAGTTCGCCCATGGCATCCGGCGGGTCTTCTCCGTGTGGTCGGTGTGGCCACCTCTGCGGCCCTTCATCGGTGGGTTCGCGGTGATCGGGCTGACCTACCTGGTGGGCAACCGCGACTACAACGGGCTGTCGCTGCCGCTCATCACCGCTTCGCTCGCCGGCGGTGCCGGGGTGGTGGCCTTCGCGTTCGCGTGGAAGTTCCTGTTCACTGCGGTGACGCTCGGCTCGGGATTCCAGGGTGGCGAGGTCACCCCGCTGTTCGTCATCGGGGCCACGCTCGGGGTCACGATGGGGCACGTCCTCGGGGTGGATCCGCAGTTGATGGCAGCCATCGGGCTCGTGGCCGTGTTCGCCGGTGCGGCCAACGTGCCCGTGGCCTGCGCGGTCATGGGTGCCGAGTTGTTCGGGACCGGGCCGTTCGTGCTCTTCGCCGTGGCCTGTGTCGTGTCCTACGTGTTCTCGTCGCACCGGGGGATCTACCCCTCGCAGCGAGTCAGCATCCCCAAGGCAGCCGACCTGCTCGGGCTGGACGACCCCGCTCCGGACACCACCGTGCACAGCCTGGCTCAGCACCGCCGGCACTGGCTGCCAGCGCAGCGGGTGACGGCGAAGGGCAGCGCCGCGGTGCGCGACGACGAAGCCGCAAGCTGACACCCCGTCGAGTCGATGCAACCATGGGAGGTGATGACGGGTCCTGACGGGTAGCGGTCGACCGGGGAGGTGGTGCGGCAGTGGCACGATCCCAGGACGATCCCGTTGTCCCGATCGACCCGGATCTGGGGGTGGCCGCCGCACGCCCGGCGATCACCCGGCGCCACCGCCGCCGTCCCCATCAGCGCCCGGATGTCCTCGCCGCGATCGCCGCTGGTGGGGCGCTCGGCACGTGCGCTCGCTACGGGCTGGGCCGGCTCTTCCCCGTCCACGCCGGTGAGCTGCCGGCGGTCACGCTGGCCATCAACCTGTCGGGGTCCTTCGTGCTCGGGTTCATCCTCGTGCTGTTGATCGAGCGGTTCCCCCCGTCGCGCTATGCCCGACCGTTTCTCGCGATCGGGCTGCTGGGCTCGTTCACCACCTACTCCTCGTTCGCGGTCGAGAGCGCACGGCTGATCGACGATGGCCACACCATCGTGGCTGGGAGCTACGTCGTGGCCAGCTTCCTCGGGGGCCTCGTCGCCGCCTGGCTGGGGATCTTGACCGGTCGCCTGGTTCCACACCGGCACCATGACCGACCAGGAAGGAAGGAAGGACCATGAGACTGCAAGGCACCAGCACGAGGCTCACGATCCTCATCGGCGAGTCCGACCAGTGGGATCACCGTCCTCTCGCCACCGAGATCGTGCATCGCGCCCACGCCGCCGGGCTCGCCGGTGCGACCGTGTTCCGCGGCGTCGAGGGCTTCGGGGCATCGAACCACATCCACACCAGTCGGGTCCTCAGCCTGTCGAGTGATCTGCCCATGGCCATCGTGATCGTCGACAGCGCCGAGCGCATCGAGGCCTTCCTGCCGGAGCTGGACGAGATGATCGCCGAAGGGCTCGTCATCCTCGACGAAGTCGAGGTGGTGAAGTATGTGGGCCGCACCGCCGGGGACCGCCCATGATCTGGGTGGGACTCGCCGTGGCCGGCGCGATCGGTGCCCCCTCGCGGTACCTGCTCGATGGCTTCATCCAGCAACGGACACGACGCCAGTGGCCGCTCGGCACGTTGGTGATCAACGTGATCGGCTCGTTCCTCCTCGGCTTCCTCACCGGCTTGCTGCTCTACCACGCCTTCCCGAGGGACCTCGAGGTGGTGCTCGGCGTCGGGTTCTGTGGGTCGTTCACGACGTTCTCGACGTTCACCTTCGAGATGGCCCGACTGGCGGAGGAAGGAGCGTGGCGTCAGGCGGGTGCGTACGCGGTGCTCACCGCGGGCGCCGGCCTCGGCGCTGCGGCGCTGGGGCTCGTGGCGGCGGGCCGGCTGTGATGCCTCCCACCGGATGACCCAGCTGTTCGCCGTGGAGCGGGTGACGGGAATCGAACCCGCGTTCTCAGCTTGGGAAGCTGATGTTCTGCCTCTGAACTACACCCGCAGAGCCCGCCCATAGTAGGCGCCCCGCTCCCCTACCGACCACGCCGCCCGCGGACGCTCCCCGTCACCGGCGCCCGAGCTCGACTCCCAGCGTTCCCGCCTTCGCCGGGTGGCTGATGGGCGGTCCACTAGCCTCGCCGCCGTGATCCTGTCTGACCACACCATCCGTGAGGAGATCGAGGCCGGCCGCGTCGTCATCGACCCCCTCGATCCGTCGTGCATCCAGCCCAGCTCGGTCGACCTGCACATCGACCGCTACTTCCGGGTGTTCCGCAACCACACGATGGGGTTCATCGACGTGAAGCAGAACCTCGAGGACCTCACGGAGCTGGTCGAGATCGGCGAGGATGACGTCTTCATCCTCCACCCCGGGGAGTTCGTGCTCGGGAGCACCAGCGAGCGTGTGGCCCTCCCGAACGACCTGGTGGCGAGGCTGGAGGGCAAGTCGTCGCTCGGTCGCCTGGGCCTGCTCATCCACTCCACCGCCGGCTTCGTCGACGCCGGCTGGGACGGCCAGCTCACCCTGGAGCTGTCCAACGTGGCCAACCTGCCCATCACCCTCTACCCGGGCATGAAGATCGGCCAGATCTCCTTCATCCGCATGACCACCGAAGCGGAGCACCCGTACGGCTCGGCGGCCGTGGGCTCGAAGTACCAGGGCCAGAAGGGCCCCCGCCCGAGCCGCTACTGGGAGAACTTCCGCTGACCTCCCTCGCGATCCCCGAACTGGCAGGGGGTTCGCGTGCTGGGGCACGAGTTTGACCTGCCGGTTCGCGGAGAAGGCCGCCGAATCGGCAGCGGAAGGGATCAGCCGGTGGCGAGCTGCTCGGCGCGGAACGCGGCCCGCTCGTCAGGAGTGCGGGTGAACACCGCGTACAGCTCGTTCACCAGGTCGTCCGCGTGGAAGGGGCGCACCAGCAGCCCATCCGCGCCCGCCTGCCAGACCCGGTCCCGGTCGTAGCGGGAGGCGGCGACCACCACCACGGCCACGTCGGCCACCTCGGGTCGCCGGCGCACCTCCTCGAGCACCCCGAGGGCGGCGTCGGTGCCGGCGCCGACGAAGTCCAGCACCAGCGCCGTGAACGGGGGTTGCCCACCCACCAGCGCGCTCATCGCCTCCTCGGCGGAGTGGGCCCGGGCCGCACCCCAGCCGGCCGACTCGATGATGCGGGCCACGAGCTCGCAGGCATCGGGATCGTCGTCGACGACCAGCACCCGGGTGGGGCCGTGCGCGGCCTCGTCAGTCTTCGATCGCCGCAGCACCGACCTGCTCGCTCCCCCGGTCGCGCTTCTCGATCGCTTCGAGCACGTGCATGGCGATGTCGGCCACCTTCACTTGATCGTCGTCGAGGCCCTCACCCTTCACCCCGTCGTCGATCATGATGTAGCAGAACGGGCAGGCGGTGGCGATGCGGCCGGCGCCGGTGCGGATCAGCTCCTGCGAGCGTTCCACGTTGACCTGCTTGCCGACGTGCTCCTCCATCCACATGCGTGCCCCGCCGGCACCGCAGCACATGCCCTTGGTGCCGTTGCGGCTCGCCTCGACCACCTCCACCCCGCCGAGGGAGCCGATGACCTTGCGGGGCGCGAGGTACACGTCGTTGTGCCGGCCGAGGTAGCACGAGTCGTGGTACACGATGCGCTCGTCGAGCCGGGCGTCGGTGAGGTCCAGCTTGCCGCTCTC
The DNA here is from genome assembly GCF_036846205.1 of Rhabdothermincola sp. Taxonomy (NCBI): domain Bacteria; kingdom Bacillati; phylum Actinomycetota; class Acidimicrobiia; order Acidimicrobiales; family Iamiaceae; genus Rhabdothermincola; species Rhabdothermincola sp. The sequence goes on from NZ_DAIUCK010000026.1 coordinate 26,776, forward strand.
GATGAGCCACTCCAGGAACTGGCTGTGGTGCACCACCTCGTAGGTGCCGCCGAGCTGGGGGTACTCGTTGGCCAGGGTGTTGAAGCAGTGCGGGCACTGGGTGACGATCTTGCGCACGCCCATGCCGTTGAGCGTCTCGATGTTCTGCATGGCCAGCATCTGGAAGATGTACTCGTTGCCCGAGCGGCGGGCAGGGTCGCCGGTGCACATCTCGGCCGGCCCGAGGATGGCGAAGTCGATGTCGGCCCGCTTCATGAGCTGGGCCATGGCCTGGGTGACCTTCTTGTTCTTGTCGTCGAAGGAGCCGGCACAACCCACCCAGTAGAGGTACTCGGCCTCCAGCGGGCTGGACCCGTCGACGACCTGGATGCCGTCGAGCTTCGCCGTCCAGTCGGCCCGCTCACCCTGGCTCATCCCCCAGGGATTGCCGCTGTTCTCCATCGAGCGGTAGGCGTTGCCGAGCTCGGTGGGGAAGTTCGACTCCATCAGCGACAGGTAGCGCCGCATGTCGAGGATCTTGTCGAGGATCTCGATGTTCACCGGGCAGTTCTCGTCGCACGCCTTGCAGGAGGTGCAGGCCCAGATCTCCTCGGGGGTGATGCGCTCGAACACCGAGTCGGCCGACACCGTGATCTCCGGGTCGACACCGATGGGCGGCGAGACCGCCGGCGAGCCCGTAGCCGCCATCACTTCGCCGGTCTTGAGCACGATCTCACGGGGGTCGAGCGGCTTGCCCGTCGCGTGCGCCGGGCACACCGACGTGCAGCGACCGCACATCGTGCAGGCGTCGGTGTCGAGCAGCTGCTTCCAGGTGAAGTCCTCGATGGTGGAGGCGCCGAAGGTCTCGAGCTCGGTCTCCATCAGGTTCGGCATGGGCTTCATGGCGCCCTTCGGCCGGTCCCGGTCACGCAGGTACATGTTCAGCGGCGAGGTGAACATGTGTCGCAGCATGGTGACCGGCAGGATGGCGAGGAACGCCAGGAACACGACCACGTGCACGATCCACCAGGTCTGGTGCCACCCGGCGAGGTGTGAGGTCCCGTCGACGAGCTGCGCGATCGGGTAGCCGACGAAGGACCACTTCTCGAACTCGGGCGAGCCTTCCGCGGCGATCCGGTACCCCTCTGCCAGGAAGCCCGTGACGGGCAGGGCGAGCAGCACGCCGAGGATCACCGCGTGCTCGGGCTTGGACTTGATGCGGATGCGGTACGGCCGCTGCACGTAGCGGCGCACGATGGCCCACACCACACCGATGGTCAGGGTGACCCCGGCCGCGTCGCCGACGAAGGAGTACGCCTGGTACACCTGCCCGTGCAGGAACTTGAGCCCTTCGGGGAGCTGGTGATTGATCTCGAGGATCGTCGTGACCGCCAGCAGCACCAGGAAGCTGAAGTAGATGAGCGAGTGCATGATGCCCGCCGCCGGGTCGCGCAACAGGGTCTGCATGTAGACCCCGGCACGGAAGTCGGCGAGGCGGCGCTTGACGTTCCTCGGGGTCGTCGCCCGGTTGTCGGGCTTGCCCCGCTCCCAGTTGCGGGTGCGGAACGAGAAGAGCACGGCGCCGTAGACCAGCAGGACCGGCACCACGATGTAGAAGGCCACCTTGAGCACGCTCGGGATCCCCCCGAACACCTCCCGGGTGATCGGGGAGTCGTCGTGCTGATTGAACACCGCAGACGCCACGCCGGACAGGACGGTGAACACACCGATCAGGATCCCGATCGCGACGACGGCGCTGGACGCCTTGACGCGCGTGGAGGAGGTGCCCGTTGGGACGTCGCGTTCGCTGGTGGAGGCGCTCATAGCAGGCCCGAAACTACTCGCCGGTAGGCTCGGTCACCGCATTCCCGGGCTGCTCGCCCGCCGCTCGCGCCGGGGGAGCAGCCCGGCCCGGCGCGGGGCGTCAACCGTAGGCTTGCTGGTCGAGCGCCCGGATGGTCTGCGCCATCGAGGCCATCAGCTTGTGGGCCAGGCCGGGCAGTTCGTCGAGCACGCCGTTGAACTCACGCTGGCCGAGCACGAGCAGCGTCATCGGGGTGTCGGCCACCACCGTCGCGGTACGGGGACCGCCGTCGAGCAGGGCCAGTTCACCGAAGTGGTCACCCGGCCCGAGGGTCGCCACCTTCCGGCCGTTGCGCTTGACGGTGGCGTGGCCGTCGATGATGACGAACGATTCCCGGCCGGTGGTGCCTTCCTCGACGAGCACCCGCCCGGCCTCCACCTCCACCTCGTCGGAGGCCTTGGCGATCTTCTGCAGGTCCCGCCTGGAGAACGAGGAGAACAGCCGGATCTGGGCCAGGTGGTCGAGGTACGACGAGCGTGCCATGCGCGGCAGCTTAGGTCCCGGCTCGGTGCGTGCGGCTGACTCGACGGTGACGCTCATCGTGGTGCTCCCATCCCGATCGTTCACGAACCCGAAACCGTGCGGAAACGCCGGTTCCGTACGGTCGCTCGCCGTGGACGTGGTCCTCCTGCGATGGCCGCTGGAGCGGGAACGGCGTGCTCACCTCGAGCGAGAGGGCCGGCCGCGACTGCTGCTGCTCGACGATGGGGTGGCTCCCCCGGCACCCGTCGATTGCCTGGAGGACTGGGTCAGGGTGCCGGCCGCGGCGGAGGACCTGCGCTCGCGCGTCGACGCCCTCGCTCAGCGGTTCCGAGCACATCACCGCGCCTCGCCGACCCTCGATGGCGATGGGGTCCTGCGCTGCGGCGAGCAGTGGGTGCTGCTGCCTCCGGTCGAAGCGAGGTTGGTGGGCGCGCTGCTCGAACGCATGGGCGCCGTCGTGAGCCGCGAGCAGCTGTCGAGGGCCGGCTGGCCGGGTGGCTCGCCGGGGCGCAACGCGCTCGACGTGCACGTGTTGCGCTCGCGGCGGCGCATCGCCCCACTGGGCCTGGCGATCCGCACCGTGCGCTCCCGCGGCTACCTGCTGGAGCTCGATCCCGGTGTACCGGTGGTCGGCGGCGAGAACGGATCGGCGACGTCAGATCCGTGTCAGGAACCCGTTCGGAACGCGTAACGGATCTCGCATCACCGGGAAACACCCTGTTCCTACCGTCGCAGCGTGGTCTCCGACGGGCCACTCGACAGTGAGGAGGACACATGCGAAGAAGGCTGTTCGCCGCCGCGACGGTCGTCGCGACCATGCTCGCGATCACCGCGACGCCGGCGCTCGCACAGGAGGGCAACGAGACGGTCGCGGAGCCGCTCGCTGCCGATGCCGTCCAGGCTGCGCTCGACAACATCTGGGTGCTGATCGCCGCCGTGCTGGTGATCTTCATGCAGGCGGGCTTCGCGCTCGTCGAAGCCGGCCTCACCCGGGCCAAGAGCGTGGCCAACATCATGATGAAGAACCTGATGGACTTCTGCGTCGGGGTGCTGGCCTTCGCCGCGATCGGCTTCGCGATCGCGTTCGGCACGGGCAACGATCTGTTCGGCACGTCGGGCTGGTTCCTCGATTCGGCGGAGTTCACCACGAACTACCTGGCCGAATCGACGCTGAGCCTGCCGACGTTCTTCATCTTCCAGGTGGCCTTCGCCGCCACGGCGGCCACCATCGTGTCGGGCGCGATGGCCGAGCGGACCAAGTTCAAGAGCTACTTCGTGTACAGCTTCCTGATCACCGCCCTGGTGTACCCGGTGGTCGTGCACTGGACGTGGGGCGGTGGCTGGCTGGCGAACCTCGACACTCCCTACATCGACTTCGCCGGCTCCAGCATCGTCCACATGGTCGGGGGTATCGCGGCGCTCGTCGGTGCCGCCTATCTGGGTCCACGCATCGGGAAGTACGGCCCGGACGGCAAGCCACGGGCCATCCCCGGGCACTCCATCCCCTTCGCCATCATCGGGGTGTTCATCCTGTTCATCGGCTGGTTCGGGTTCAATCCCGGCTCACAGCTCGCGGCTGACGGCGTCGTGCCCGCGGTGGCGGTGACCACGTTGATCGCCGGTGCGGCCGGCGGGGTGGCCGCGATGGCCGCCATCTGGCTGAAGACCGGCAAGCCCGACGTGGCCATGGCGGGCAACGGGGTGCTCGCCGGACTGGTCGGCATCACCGCCGGCACGGCACACGTCAACAACTGGGGCGCGGCGGCCATCGGCGCGATCGCCGGCGCCATCGTGGTGGCGGCGGTGCTGTTCTTCGACCGGATCCGCATCGACGACCCGGTGGGGGCGGTGTCGGTGCACGGGGTGTGCGGAGCGTTCGGCGCGCTGGCGGTCGGGCTGTTCGCCACCACCGACGGCTCCCCACTCGGTGCCGACTCGGTCAACGGCCTCTTCTACGGTGGTGGCGCCGGCCAGCTCGCCACCCAGGCCATCGGGGTGGCGGCCATCGCGGCGTTCGTGGCGGTGACGATGGCCATCGTGTTCGGTGCGATCAAGCTGCTCATGGGTCTGCGGGTCCCCGAAGAAGAGGAGCTCGCGGGGCTCGACGTCGCCGAACACGGTGCACCCGGCTACGGCCCGGACGTGCTCAGTGGCACAGGCATCGGCGACTTCTCGCTGGTGGGTGTGCCGGTCTCGGCAGGAAGGTAGGTGCAGGCCATGCAACATCTCGTGACGGCCATCATCCGTCCCCATGCCCTGGACGAGGTCAAGGACGCGCTCAGGAACATCGGCGTCGTCGGGATCACGGTGAGCGAGGTCAGAGGCGTCGGCCGCCAGGGCGGCCACACCGAGACCTATCGCGGAGCCGAGTACACGATCGACCTGTTGCCCAAGGCGAAGTTGGAGCTGGTGGTACCCACCGAGGAGGCCGACAAGGTCGCCGAGGTGATCCAGCAGGCGGCGCGCACCGGCAAGATCGGCGACGGGAAGATCTGGATCACCCCGGTCGATCGGGTGATCCGCATCCGCACCGGTGAGATGGGCGACGAGGCCCTCTGACCGGCCGGGTACACCGGACTGCCGACTCTCGACCCCCCGACGGCGGAGGGACCCGGCATTCAGCCGGGTCCCTCCGCCGTGTGCGGGCAAGCGAGGAGATCCAGCCGCCGGCGCTGGCCGGTCTGTCAGCCGGCCTGGCGCGCCACCGCCTCGGCCGCCGCCTTGGCCGCCTCGACGTCGCCCACGACGCGCTCCAGCACCGGCACGTCACGGGTGGGCCGCAGCGCTTCGTCGAGCTCGTAGCGCAGCGGCCTGCCGGTGGGGAGGTTGAGCTCGGCGATGTCGGTGTCGCTGATGCCGTCGAGGTGCTTGATGAGCGCTCGCAGGCTGTTGCCGTGCGCCACCACCAGCACGGTGGCCCCCGCTCGGAGGTCGGGCACGATCGCGTCGTACCACCACGGCAGCATCCGGGTGACGACGTCCCTGAGGCACTCGGATGCGGGGAGCGCATCCGGGGGAAGGCTGCGGTAGCGGGGGTCGAAGCGGGCGTGGCGCTCGTCGTCCCGGTCGAGCGGGGGCGGGGGCACGTCGTAGCTCCGGCGCCAGATCTTCACCTGCTCCGCGCCGTACCGCTCGGTGGTCTCTCGCTTGTCCAGCCCCTGGAGGGCGCCGTAGTGCCGCTCGTTGAGTCGCCACGAGCGCCGCACCGGGATCCACAGCCGGCCCAGCTGGTCGAGAGCCAGGTTGGCGGTGCGGATGGCTCGGGTCTGTACGGAGGTGTGCACGACGTCGGGTTCGATTCCTGCCGCGGCCAGGTCCTGTCCGCCCTGTACCGCCTCCTCCCGACCCCGCTCGGAGAGGTCGGCGTCGAACCACCCGGTGAACAGGTTGGCCTTGTTCCACTCGCTCTCGCCGTGGCGGAGCAGCACCAGCGTGTGCGTCATGGATCCGAAGCTAGGGAACAAACCCGTCGGCGGCCAAGTTGATAGTGACGCACTCAACTTTTA
>NZ_DAIUCK010000027.1:0-32597 GCF_036846205.1 Rhabdothermincola sp.
CTGACGCCCCAGCCTCACACCGGCCGGCCCGCGCCCCTGCCCCTTACCCAACCGGCAGGTCAAACGCGTGCGATAGCACGCTTTTGACCTGCCAGAACGCGCCCCTTACCCAACCGGCATGTCAAACGCGTGCTCAGGCACGCGTTTGACATGCCGGAATAGTTGAGGGAGATCGACGATGGCGACGAGCCTGGCTCAGCCCGAACGTCGGGGTGACGGGTAGTCGGGGACCTGCTCGCCGGGCGGTGGCTGGTCGTAGATCGTCACCGTGCCTGCCACCTGGAACACCGGCGTGCCGTTCTCGGGCCACTCCCCGGGCAGGTAGCGCTTGCCGCCGTCCACGTAGCGGTAGAGGCCCCGCCCCTCACGGAAGATCTCGTCCTGGCCCGCCGCGTCCGGATCCCACCAGATCAGGGTGGCGTCGTCGATGCCGAGATAGTCAGTCTTGGGCCAGATGCCCTTGTCCCCATAGGAGAGCGACGGCTGGCTGATGGCCCGAGGCGTGGGCTGCGCGTCGAACAGCGCCTGCCGGAAGGTCTCCGGAGTGAGGTTCGGGCCCACCCCCTGGATCGCGGCGTAGAACAGGTTCACCATCGGGATGGTGAGCGGCGAGCCGGTCTTGGTGGGCGGCGGCTCGCCGAAGTACCACCGGTACAGGCCGTACGAGCTGGACAGCTCCGGCGCGGTGCGCGCCGCCAGGCTGCTCACCCCGAAGGCGTGCGCCCACTGCCGCTGGTCGTAGGTGCGGGCGAAGGCTGCGGTGTCGGTGAGCGCGCCGGCGGCGATCCACTCCGGGAAGTACTCCTGCGCGGTGGCCGCCCGGGTGAGGGGCTGGGGTGCGATGGGGTCGCCACTGAAGATCACCGTCGTCACCCCCGATTGCTTCAGCTTGGCGATGAGCTGGGGGGCCGAGGTCTGCAGGTCGATGGGGCTGGCGTAGGAGAGGGTCTCGGCCAGCGTCACCCCGTAGGCACCGAGCTCGGCGCCCATGGTGTCAGCGAGCTGCTCGGAATCCGTCCCGGTGGTCAGATACACCAACCCGAACCGCCGCGGTTGGCTGCGCAGGGTGGGGTCGCCCGCGTACTGGGCGTCCCGCCCGGCCAGCGCCTTGCCGATGTACTCGACCAGGTGCGCCCTCCCCTGCTCGGGGGTGTTGCCCACCCCCCACACGTAGGGGGCCCGCTCGATGTACCAGTCGTCGGACTGGCCGGGGGTGCACTGGATGCACACCACCTTGCGGGCCGCCAGCTCGTCGCCGAAGGCGGAGGTGAGCAGCGGTCCCCCCAGCACGGCGAACGGCTGCTTCTCGGCGATGGCCACCGCGTCGGCCCGCGCCGCCACCTCGTCCTCCGACGACCCCGTGCCGGTGTACACCTCGAGATCCACCTTGCGCCCGTAGGTCTCGTAGAACCGCTCGTAGAGCTCGATGAAGCCCCGCACCGTCTGCTCGGTCTGGGCGTTGGTGTCGTCCACCGCGATGGCGCTGGTGATGAAGTCGATCACCGGGTCCGTCTCCGGGGTGAGGTACAGGACCACCTTGATCGAGTCCGCGGTGACCCCTGGGGAGGTGGCACCACCGTTGTCACCGGTGAAGGGGGCGTAGCACTCCTGGGCGAAGAAGCTCGGGTAGGCCTGCCGACCCCGTGACGTGTCGCAGCGATCACCCCAGTCGATCTGATCGGTGATGCCTCGGGCCTGGGCGTCGCTCCAGCTCAGCGCGCCGGCGCCGGGCTCGACGCCTCCGGTCGTCGCCGTCCCGGAGGCGGCGGGCTCGGTGTCATCACCGCCGCCCCTCGAGATCACCGCCACGACCACGATGACCGCCACCACCACCACGATGGCGAGCAACGGCCCGTAGCGCTTGGCGGCACTGGTGCGGTTCGGTGCGTTGGTCGGTTGCACGAGCTCCCCCCTTCCCGCCGGCTCCGGCGGTTCAGCGACTCCTCGCCCCCGAGCGGGCGATCACGTCGGTCGAGTCCCCCAGGTACGACGCCACGACGTCCGGGTGGGCCAGCACCTCGGGCGGTGACCCCTCCGCGATGACCCGACCCTGGTCGAGTGCGATCAGCCGGTCGGCGACCGTCGTCACCAGCGGCATGTCGTGCTCGATGACCATCAGGCTGGCCCCCAGCGTGTCACGGATCCGCACCAGGAGGGGCGCGAGTGCTTCCGCCTCCTTCTGGGCGATGCCGCTGGAGGGCTCGTCGAGCAGGATCACCGACGGTCCGTGGGCCACCAGGCAGGCGAGGTCGACCACCCGCCGGGAACCGGTCGACAGCTCCCGCACGAACTTCGATCGGAACGCCCCCAGGCCGAGCAGCTCGACGAGCTCGTCGACCCGGAGCCGCACGGCGTGCTCGCTGTCCTGGAAGGCCGGCATCCGCAGGGCGGCGTTGAGCGGGTCGCGCACGTCGACCCACCGATCGAGGGCGACCGCGATGGTCTCCTCCACCGTCATCGAGGGGAACAGCCGCGCGTCCTGGAAGGAGCGGCCGATCCCCCTGCGGGCCCGGGCGTCGGGCCCCATCCGGGTGACGTCCCGTCCGGCCAGCAGCACCAGGCCGCTGGAGGGGCGCAGGTAGCCCGACACCAGGTCGAACAGCGTGGTCTTGCCGGCCCCGTTGGGCCCGATGATCCCGAGGATCTCGCCCGGTCGCACCGCCACGGACACCTCGTCGACGGCCCGGATGCCCCCGAAGTGCACGCACAGCCCCCGTGTCTCGAGCGCCGGGAGCGAGACCGCCTGCTGGTCGCCGTCCCCGCTGATCGGGACGAGCGTGGGGGCGGCGTCACCCGGAATGGTCGGCACGGCGGGGACGGCCCGGCCGGCAGGAACCGTGGCGGCAGGTGGTGCGGCCGACGCCGCGGCCATCCCCGCAGCCGCACCTTCGAGGAACACCGAGCGCAGCACGTCCGGCCGGTCGAGCAGCTCGGCCGTCTCGCCGGAGAACCGGATCTCGCCCTTCTCCATGAAGTAGGCCCGCTCGGCAACGGTGAGGGCCACGTTCACCGACTGCTCGACCAGGATGATCGTGGTGCCCTGCGCCTGGATGGCTCGCACCACCTCGAGCAGCTGCTCCACGACCGCCGGAGCCAGCCCCAGGGACAGCTCGTCGATCATCAGCAGTCGGGGCCGCGACAGGAAGGCCATGGCCAGGGCGAGTTGCTGCTGCTGCCCGCCGGAGAGGTTCGCGGCGGGCTCCTCCAGCCGCTCGCGCAGGACAGGGAACCGACCGAGCACCTCCGCGATGCGCTCGGCGACGGTCGCCGGGTGGTGGCGGTCGATCCACGACGCGACCCGCAGGTTCTCCGCCACGGTCAACGACGGGAACACCCCCTGCCCCCCGGGCACCATCGTCACCCCGAGCGCTGCGATCTCGTCGGGGGGGACGTGGGTGATGTCGCGCCCGTCGAAGATCACCGCGCCTTTGTCGGCCTCGGTCACCCCGCAGATGGCCTTGAGCAGGGTGGACTTACCCGCCCCGTTGGTGCCCAGCAGGGCCACCACCTCGCCCTCGTCGATCTCGAAGTCGACGTCGAAGAGCACCTGCACGTCGCCGTAGGCGACCTGGAGCTGACGCACGAGCAGCAGCTTGACCCGGCCTTGGCGGCGCTCGTAGAGGACCTCGGAGCGGGCCGCGGCCGTGGTCCACACCTGCTTGATGTCACGGTCGATGACCCACCCCGCGGTGGAGAGGATGAGCCCGCCGGCCAGGAACACGGGGGCCATCACCATCATGCCCACCTCGATGCTGAAGGTGTCGGTGAACCACCCGATGATCGGCAGCACGACGAGGCCGGGGATCACGAACAGGGCGCCCATCGAGTACCCGAGCGAGCGGGCCCGGGACGGGATGGCCAGCGACAGGGCGGCGAACACCCCCGGCCCGATGATGGCCAGCGCGGCCGACAGGCCCATGTTCACCACCACCGCGACGGAGAGGTACGGCGCCAGCGCGAACAGCGCGGCGAGTCCCGCGGTGAAGAACGCCACGTAGGCGACGAAGCGGATCACCAGACCGGGGTCGCGCTGGATGAGCCTGGTGCCGACCCGGGCACCCACCACCAGCCCGACGAGCTGCACGGGCTCCGCGGCGGCCGCGATCCAGGATCGCTGCACCTCGTCCAGCCCGAAGCGGCTCTCGTAGAGGATGGCAGCCAGCGACGCGTAGCCGATCAGCGAGGCGGCCAGGAACGGCAGGGCCCAGAAGATCCGCCGCAGGCTCTCGATCTTCCACACCGTGCGCCAGCCCTCGGCGAAGGAGGGTGGCACCTCCTCGGTGACGACCGCTTCGGCCGACGCGCCCATGGCGGCCCGCTCCTGCTGACCGCGGATCGGCTCCCGCAGGCGCAGCCCGGCCAGGACCAGGATCACTGTGGGCACCGCGAAGACCAGGAACGGCACCCGCCACCCGCCCCAGGCGGCGAGCACCCCCGCGAGCAGCGGCCCGATGAACGCCCCGATCGCGTTCGCCGCCCGGTGGAAGGAGAACACCCGGGGCCGGGCGGCGATCGGGAACCAGTCGGCGAGCAGCGAGTTGTGGGTGGGCCACACGGTGGCCAGCCCGACACCCGAGCCGGCCCGCATCAGCACCAGCATCCACACCGCGACCGACAGGCCGGTACCCACGGTGAACAGGGCGAACACCGAGGCCCCCACCAGCATGAGCCGTACCCGGCTCTGGCGGTCGGCGAGCCAGGCGATGGGCACCTGGAGCGCCAGCCCCAGCAGCGATGCCACCGCCACCAGCGAGAGGATGCCGGTGTTGGTGAGCTCGAAGTGGTCACGGATGTTGGGCAGCAGCAGCCCGAAGCCGGTGCGGTCGAACTCGTCCACCATGTTGAACCCGAACAGCACCAGCAACGCGTAGACGGGCCCGTTGCCGGTCAGGTCGGTGAGCCAGCGCACCGGGTGGCGCAGCGCGGCGGCGAACCGCTGGGGCCACGGTCCGGGACCGTGGGTGGCCAGTGGCGGGACAGGGATCACGAGCCGCTCCCGGCGGGCTCACCGGTGGACACGGCACCGGCCGGGTCGCGGGCCAGGGGCGGTCCGGTCGCGGCAGCGGATGCGTCGGCCCGCTCCCCCACCTGCTCTTCCGCCTGCTCCACCGCCCGCTCGGCGGGCTCGACCGGTACCAGGTCCTGCCGCACGTCGGCCAACAGGCTGGGCACGACGATCCCCCGGCGCCGGGCCACCGCCCGCAACCACCGGTCGCGCAGCCGGTACACCAGCCCGGCCACGCCGCCCGGGAAGACCATGAGCACGAACAACACGCCGATGGCGGAGGGCAGCAGCTGCCACTGCACCGGCAGGAACCACGTGCCGCCCTGCAGGAAGAGCGCGCCGAGGAAGGCCCCGGCGAGCGAGCCGAGGCCACCCACCACCGCGGAGGTGAACACGGCGAAGTTGCTGCCGGGTTCGTAGAGCGCGGGGCTGTACTGCTGTTGCAGCACGGTGAGCAGGCAGCCGGCGACCGCGGCGATGCCGCCGGAGAGCGCGAAGGCGGTGAGCTTGGTGCGGGTCAGGTTGACCCCGTAGGCCTGCACCGCCCGCTCGTTCTCCCGCTGGGCGAGCAGCACCCGACCGGTGCGACTCCGGCGGATGCCCCGAGCGGCGAGCAGCGCCAGCCCGAAGCTGGCGAGCGCGACGAGATACAGCGTGCGATCGGAGGAGGTGTCGATGAAGCCGAACAGTGTCGGGCGCTCGAAGCGCCGATCGGGTATCCAGCGAACGTGCTTGGGACTGAGTAACCAGAACGAGCTCGCGAGAGCGAAGGCGAAGGTGACCACCGCCAGGAACAGCCCCCGCAGGCGCAGCGCCGGGAGCCCGACGAGCACCGCGATGGCGCCACCGGCGAGCCCGCTCGCCAGCATCGCGATCCCCAGGTCGATCCCCCAGGAGGACACGGCGAGGGCGCCCACCGCGCCCCCGTAGCCGGCGATGGCCATCTGACCGAGCGAGACCTGGCCGGCCCATCCGGTGAGGACGATCACCGACAGGGCCACCAGCCCGAAGATGGCGACCGCGGCGGCCTTCCGGAGGTCTGCGCTGCCCCGATCGCCGGGCAGCCACTGAAGCCACACCGGGACGGTGACCAGCACCAGGCTCAGCACCGCCAACCCTCCCCAGCTCACGGCCCGCACCAGCGGCAGGTGTCGCAGCTCGTGCGGGATCGGCCGGATCTCGTCCGCGGCCTGCCAGCTCGACGAGCCGTCCTGCTCGGCCCGGGTGCTGCCCGTGCGCCGGGCGGCCAGCGCCACCACGACGATGGCGGCGACGATCGGGTACACGTACTCGGGGTTGCGGGGGTGGTTCCACAACACGCCCTGCTCGAGGATGCCGAGGGCCACGGCGGACAGCGCGACCGCCGGCAGGTGGTCGAGCCGGCCGAGCATCAGCGCGGCGAGGGCGAACAGCAGCGCCCCGAAGCTCGCCACCCCGAGCGCGGGGAGGCCGACCACGCCGGCTCGCAGGAACAGCCCGGTGAACGAGAGCAGGGCGGCGATGGCCCACACGAGCGTCTGGAGGCGCCGGACGGGAACCCCGAGGAGGCTGGCCCGATCGGCGCGCTCGGCGCTGGCCCGGATCGCCGTGCCCACCGCGGTGTACCGCAGGAACAGCGCCACGGCGACCAGCACCACGGGGGCCACCACCAGAGCGACGAGGTGATCGGCGGCGAACAGCAACGGCTGCACCTCGAAGGTCCAGGTGAGCGGGATCTCGATCTTGAGTGTGTTGGGCCGCTGGCCCCACAACTGCGGCAGGAGCATGGCGGTGACCCACAGCAGCTGGGAGAGACCGATGGTGGCCACGGTGAGGATCAGCCGCGAGGCGCGGAAGAACCGGCGGATGATCGCCAGCTCCACCACCGCGCCCAGCACGACCGCGGCGGCCACGCCGACCGCCGCGCCGAGGAAGTAGTTCAGCCCCGAGTAGAGGATGAGGTTCGCGGCCAGCACGGCCGGTGCGAACCCGAGGTCCGACTGGGCGAAGTTCAAGATGCGGTTCGCCCGGTACACCAGCGCCATCCCCACCGCGACCAGCGCGCCGAGCAGGCCGATCACGGCCCCCACGAGGAACACCCCCGCTGGCGCGGGGAACAGGACGAGCTGCACGGCGATGATCGCCGCGGCGGGACCGGCGGCGACGGCAGCCCGCCGCAGCCTCGGCGCGTCGATCAGCTCAGCGGCAGCCATGCCCCCTTCGGCCCCCCGACCTTGCACAGCACGTGCAACGTGCTCGTCACGCTACCCGGGCTGCCCCGGACGTGCCGGGCACATGGGGTGCACGTCGGTCGAGCCGCTGCCGGAGCCGAAGTAGCGTGCGTTCCATGAAGGTCGACGGAGGACTCGGGCTCGCGCTCACACTCGACAACATCGTCCAGCAGGCACAGGACGGCGAAGCGGCCGGTTACGACGGCTTCTGGTCGGCGGAGACCAGCCACGACCCGTTCTTCCCGCTGCTGCTCGCCGCCGAGCACACCGAGCGCATCCAGCTCGGCACCGGCATCGCGGTGGCGTTCGCCCGTAACCCGATGATCACCGCCAACATCGGCTACGACCTGCAGGTCTACTCGAAGGGCCGGTTCCTGCTCGGCCTCGGCTCGCAGATCAAGCCCCACATCACCAAGCGCTTCTCCATGCCCTGGTCACACCCCGCCGCTCGTATGCGCGAGTTCGTCCTGGCCATGCGCGCCATCTGGGAGAGCTGGGACACCGGCGGCAAGCTCGACTTCCGAGGCGACTTCTACACCCACACGCTGATGACACCGTTCTTCAACCCCGGTCCGAACCCCTACGGCCCACCCAAGGTGTTCCTCGCCGCGGTGGGCGAGAAGATGACCGAGGTGGTGGGCGAGGTGTGCGACGGGATGCTCTGCCACGGCTTCACCACCGAGCGCTACCTGAAGGAGGTCACGCTCCCCGCGCTCGATCGGGGCCTGGCCCGCAGCGGCCGCACCCGGGAGCAGCTCGAGCTGTCGCTGCCGGCGTTCGTGGTGACCGGCACCAACGAGGAGGAGATGGCCGCGTCGGCCAAGGGGGTCCGCCAGCAGATCGCCTTCTACGGCTCCACCCCCGCCTACCGGCCGGTGCTCGCCCTCCACGGTTGGGGTGATCTGCAGGACGAGCTGAACGCGCTGTCCAAGCAGGGCAAGTGGGTCGAGATGGGCGAGCTCATCGATGAGGAGATCCTGCAGGCGTTCGCGGTGGTGGCCGAACCGGACCAGCTCGCCGCGGGGCTGCTAGCCCGCTACGGCGGAGTGGTGGACCGCATCAGCTTCTACGCCCCCTACAAGGCCGCGCCGGAGACCTGGCTGCCGGTGATCGCGGCGCTCAAGGCCGGCTGAGCAGCAGCTCCCGCAGCTCGCCCACGGTCTCGACCACGTGGTCGGCGCCGGCGTCCTCGAGCTCGCTGCGGGGGCCGTAACCCCACAGCACGCCGATCGAGTCCACGCCGAGGTGCCGGGCCCCGATGACGTCGTGTTCGCGGTCACCGACCATCACCACCCCCTCCGGGGAGCGGAGCCGCAGCTCCTCCAGCGCGTGCTCGATCACGTCCCGCTTGGTCTGGCGGTCACCGGTGTAGTCCGCGCCGGCGACGAACGCGAACCAGGAGGTCAGCCCGAAGTGATCGAGCACCGTCATCGCCGTGGGGGTCGGCTTGGAGGTCGCCACCGCCAGGGACAGACCAGCCCCGGCGAGCTCGGCGAGCAGCTCGGGCACCCCGTCGATGACCCGGTTCTCGAAGGCCCCCCGCTGCGCGACGTACTCGCGGTAGGCGGCGACCGCCACCGACAGGGACGGTTCCGTGAGCCCGAGGTAGCGGGCGAAGCCGTCGTGCGCCGGTGGCCCGATGAGGATCTCCAGCGAGTCCCGGTCCTCGACGGTCATGCCGATCGTGGCCAGGGCTCGCTCGAGCCCGTTGAGCAGCCCCTCGCGGGGGTCGGTGAGGGTGCCGTCGAGGTCGAACAGCACCGTGTGGTAGTGCATGACCTCGCCGAGCGTACTGCCGGCGCGAGCGCCGACCCGCCGGTGGCTCAGTGGACCGGCTGCAGTTCCCGGCCCAGGTACTTGGCTCGGCAGAGGCTGCGCTGCAGCTTGCCCGAGGAGGTCTTGGGCAGGGTCCCGGGGGTGACCAGCACGACGTCGTGGGGCGGGGCGCCCACCACCTCCATCGCCCGGTGGTGGACCAGACGGCGCAGCCCCTCGGGGTCGTCGGCGCGGCTCTCGGCCACGACCACCATCTGCTCCTTGCCCTTGGCCCCCTCCACCCCGAAGGCGATCACGTTGCCGGCCCGCACCCCGTCGATCTCGGCCACCGCCCGCTCGACGTCCTCGGGGAAGATGTTGCGGCCCCCGATGATGATCACGTCCTTGATGCGCCCGCACAGCACGAGCTCCCCGTCGACCAGGTAGCCGAGGTCGCCGGTGCGCAGCCAGCCGTCCCGGAACATGGCCGCGGTGGCCTCCGGGTTGCGGTAGTAGCCGGGGGTGACCGAGGTGCCGCGGATCTCGAGCTCGCCCACCTCCCGCTCCGCGAGCGGCCGGCCGCTGTCGGGATCGGCGATGCGGATCTCCAGCCCGGGCAGGGGCCGGCCCAGCAAGGCGAACTCCCGGGTGCCCTCGGCGCCGGGCTCCGCGGGCGCGGCGTAGCGCTCTGACTCCAGCACCCGCCGGTCCACCGCGTCGGTGCGCAGGCCGCGCATCGGTTCGGGGAAGGTGCCGCCGATGGCCAGCTCGGCCATGCCGAATGCCGGGAAGATGGCCCCGGGACGCAGGCCGAACGGCGCCCCCGCTTCGACGAAGGCCTCCACGGTGCGAGGGTCGACCGGCTCGGCGCCGTTCAGCGCGATCCGCAGCGAGGACAGGTCGAGATCGGTGGCTCGACGCAGCGCCCGGGTGGCCAGCACCCACGAGAAGTTCGGCCCCGCGGTGACCGTGCCCCGGTGGTCGGAGATCCATCGCATCCAGCGGGCCGGGGCGCCGAGGAAGTCCTGGGGCGCGCCCAGCACCAGGTCGCGCCCGGTGGTCATCGGGATGCACAGCATCCCCACCAGGCCCATGTCGTGGTAGAGGGGCAGCCAGGACACGAAGACGTCGTCGTCCTGGAGCTGGCCGGCTTCGATGCAGGCGTCGAGGTTGGCGCCGAGCACTCGCTGGGGCAGCATCACCCCCTTCGGCTCGGAGGTGGAGCCGCTGGTGAACTGCAGGATCGCCAGCGCGTCCAGGTCGTCGGCCGGCCGCTGGTACGCGCCGGCCCCGAGCCGTGCGCCGGCCTCGATGAGGTCGGTGAGCACCAGCGAGGGCGGATCGCCGTCCCGGGTCTCCAGGTAGGGCGCGAGGTCCGGGTCGACCAGCAGCAGGTCGGTGTCGGCCCGGCGCACCCGCTCGCGGGTCTGGGCCACGAACTCCTCGATGGAGGCCAACCGCATCGGCAGGGGGAGCACCACGATGGTGGCGCCCGCCAGCCAGGTGGCCTGGATGGCCGTGACCAGGGCCCGGGTGGTGGGAGCCAGGATGGCCACGTGTGCGCCGGGGCCGATGCCACGGTGCTGGAGTGCCGCCGCGGTGGCCCGGGCCTCGTCGTGGAGCTGGGCCCAGGGCACCGTGATCGAGGTGTCGCCGGAGACGAAGGTGACGGTCCCGCCCGAATCAGCGGCGCGCTCGAGGCGCGAGAGAAGACTCAGCATGTCGCTTCGACCAGACCGCCCACTGGCGGGTTACGCGGTTCACACCACGAGGTTGATCAGCTTCGGTGGGCGGGCGATCACCTTCGCCGGTGAGCGTCCTGCCAGGTTGGCCTGCACTTTCGGTGAGGCCAGGGCGAGTCGTTCGGCCTCGACGGCGTCGATCCCTGCCGGCACCGCCAGCCGGTCGCGCACCTTGCCGTTGACCTGCACCACCAGCGTGACCGTGTCCACCGTGAGCTTCGACGGATCGGCCTCCGGCCAGGGCTGCTCGTGGATGTGGCCGCCGCGCCGGCGCTCCCACAGCTCGGCGGTGATGTGGGGGGTCATGGGGGCCATGAGCAGCAGCAGCGTGTCGATGGCCGCGTCGAGCGTCTCCCGGCGAGGTGCTGCTTCTGCCTGGACGTAGCGGTACAGCTGATTGGTGAACTCCATGAACGCCGCCACCGCCGTGTTGTACGACCAGCGCTCGTACTCGTCGGTGACCCGGGCGATCAGGCGGTGGGTCGCCTTGTCGATCTGCTCGTCGGCCTCGGTGGGCTCACGATCAATGGCCTCGGTGGGCAACGCGGCGCCGGTGGCCAGGCGCCAGAGCCGCTGCAGGAACCGAGCGCAGCCTTCGATGCCCACCCCTTCCCAGTCGACGTCGTCCTGGGGTGGGCCGACGAAGAGGTGGGCGAGGCGGAGCGCATCGGCCCCCTCGGCGTCGAGGATCTCCTCCGGTGCGACCAGGTTGCCCTTGGACTTGGACATCTTGTCGCCGCCCAGGCGGATCATTCCCTGGGTGAACAGGCGGGCGAACGGCTCGCGCAGACCCTCGGGGGCCACACCCAGGTCGGCGAGGGCCTTGGTGAAGAACCGGGCGTACATCAGGTGCAAGATGGCGTGCTCCACCCCACCGATGTACTGGTCGACCGGCATCCACGCCTCGGCCGCCTCCCGGGCGAAGGGCAGCTCGTGGTTCCAGGGGTCGGTGAAGCGCAGAAAGTACCACGACGAGTCGACGAAGGTGTCCATCGTGTCGGTCTCGCGCGTCGCCGGCCCGCCACAGCGGGGGCAGGTGGTGTGGAGGAACCCTTCGTGCAGCCGCAGCGGTGACTCCCCCGTCGGCAGGAATTCGACGTCGTCGGGGGCGAGCACGGGCAGCTCGTCGTCGGGCACCGGCACGATGCCGTCCGCGTCGCAGTACACGACCGGGATGGGGCACCCCCAGAAACGCTGGCGGCTCACGAGCCAGTCACGCAACCGGTAGTTGACCTTGCGCCGGCCGATGCCCTCGCGCTCGAGCCACTCGATGCTGCGCTCGATCGCCTCCTGCTTGCCGAGACCGTCGAGCCAGTCGCTGTTGATGTGCGGGCCGTCCCCCGAGTAGGCCTGCCCGTCCCAGTCATCGGGGGGTTGCACGGTGCGCACGATCGGCAGCCCGTGGACCTCGGCGAAGTCCCAGTCGCGCTGGTCCTCGGCCGGCACGGCCATGATCGCCCCGGTGCCGTAACCCATGAGCACGTAGTCCGCGAGGTACAGCGGCACCGGCCGGCCGGTGAACGGGTTGCGGACGTAGGCCCCGGTGAAGATGCCGCGCTTGGCCAGCGAGCCCTCCGACGACAGGCGATCGACCTCGCTGGTGTTGCGGGCCTCGGCCACGAACGCCTCGACCTCCGAGCGCCTCTCGTCGGGCACGATCCGCTCGACGAGCGGGTGCTCGGGGGCAAGTACGGCGTAGGTCATGCCGAAGCTGGTGTCGGGTCGGGTGGTGAAGACCCGCACGGTGGCGCCATCGGCGACCGGGGTGCCGTCGGCGTCGGTGACCGCCATGTCGAACTCGGCGCCCTCGGAGCGGCCGATCCAGTTGCGCTGCATCACCTTCACCCGCTCGGGCCAATCGAGCCCGTCGAGGTCATCGAGGAGCTGGTCGGCGTAGTCGGTGATCTTGAAGAACCACTGCTCCAGGTCACGCTTGACGACCGGGTCCCCCGAGCGCTCGCAGGTGCCGTCGGCCAGCACCTGCTCGTTGGCGAGCACCGTCTGGCAGCCGGGGCACCAGTTGACCGGCGCGTTGCGGCGGTACGCCAGGCCCGCCTCCAGGAACCGCAGGAAGATCCATTGGGTGAAGCGGATGTAGGTCGGGTCGTGGCTGCGCACCTCTCGCCGCCAGTCGTACACCGCGCCGATCCGGTCGATCGACCGCCGCAGCTCCTCGATGCGCTCGTCGGTGAAGGGCCGGGGATGCACGCCGGTGCGGATGGCGGCGTTCTCGGCCGGCAGGCCGAAGCTGTCGAAGCCCATCGGCGAGAGCACCGCGAAGCCCTTCATCGTGCGGTACCGGACGATGAGGTCGCCGAAGGTGTAGTTGCGCACGTGCCCCATGTGCGCGGCCCCACTGGGGTAGGGGTACATGCACAGCGTGTAGTAGTGCGGCCGGGGATCGTCGTTGTCGACCTCGTAGGTGCCCTGGTCGCGCCAGTACGCCTGCCACTTCGCCTCGATGACCTGCGGCTCGTACGCCGCCTGGGTTGCCTCGTCCGGCCGCTCAGCCATGAGGCGATCGTACCGACGGCCCCGAGGGCGCCCGAAACACGTGCGCCGCCGGTTGCTGTCGGTCCCCCTGCGTATGGTCCGGGGGTGTGTAGCACCTGCAGCGATTTCAAACGCCGGAGAGCCACTGGTAACGTGGACCGCTCACGCGGGGCTATAGCTCAGTTGGTAGAGCGCTTCCATGGCATGGAAGAGGTCAGCGGTTCGATTCCGCTTAGCTCCACTCCACCAGAGCTACGGGTGCTGGGCGACGTGCTTTGGCGGGTCGGTTGCTCCCTGGGTGGCTTCGTCGCCGGCGAGGGCTCCTTCATCATCACCCGCCAGCTGCCAGCCTTCGCGAACGGCGATCCGAGACTGCGCTTCGTGTTCGCCGTCGCAACAGCCCAGTGTGACCGCCCCATGCTCGAAGCGTTGCAGACCTTCCTCGGCGCCGGGTCGGTTCGTGACAGCCCTCGTCGACGACCGGGGTGGCAACCCGTGAGCACCTTCGCCATCAACTCCCGCCTGAAGGTCCGGGCCGTCGTGATCCCGTTCGCCGACCGGTTCCTTCCGGCCAGCGCAAAACGCCGCCAGTACGACCAGTGGAAGCAGGCCTTCGATGCCTACGAGCAGGCCCACCCCTCCCGCTGGGGACTGGGTCCCGCTCGGCGCTCCGTGACCGGGTGCGACAAGCCTGTCCGAGCGAGAGGATTGTGCCGGTCGCACTACTACCAGGCGACCGGCCACTGACCTCGAGGCTCATCGCGCGCTCAGGTCCGCGGGTGGGGTCGCAGCTCGGTGACGGGGTCGGCCCAGTCGAGCCGAGGCACGTCACCCCACAACCGCTCCAGCTCGTAGAACCGGCGAGCGGCGTCCACGAACACGTGCACCACGAAGTCCCCGTAGTCCATCAGCACCCACTCGAGCGCGTCGAGGCCTTCGATGCGCAACGGCTTGGGGCCCCCGATCGCCGCCACCCGCTCCTCGATCTCCTCGACCAGCGCTTTCACCTGGCGGGGGTTCCGGCCACTGGTGATCACGAACCAGCTCGTGATCGAGGCGACCCGGCCAACCTCAAGCACCACGATGTCCTCACCCGACTTCGACGACGCGGCGCGGGCGGCTTCCCGCACCCATCGCTCGATCTCGTCCGGTGGCACCCCCCGTGTCACCTCAGACGCCTCAGCCACCACCACCGCCGGGAGGACGCATGTTCGTGCCACCAGCCGGATCGGTGCCCCGCCCGGCGGCGTAGTCCGCGCCGAGCACCACTGTGGCGTCGACGGCGACGTTCAGGGCGTCGCTCTTCACGACCTCCCCCACCCCGAGGGCGTCACGGAGCGCCTCGACCCGTCCTCGTAAGCCCTCGTCGTAATAGGTGAGCGTGGTGGTCTCGACATCGAAGGTGGAGGCGTTGCCGACCTTGTCCACCTGACCGCCGTTGGCCGCGAGAACCCTGGCGGCGGCCATGCCGTGGCCCAGCCGGCCGGTGCCGTCGAGCACCCGGAGGCGCACCCTCTGCCCTTCCGGCCCGGCGGGGAACGGCACGTACTGCGCGACGAAAGACGGGACTTCCTCACGGATCGGGTCGAACACCTCGCCACTGCCGTCGGGCATCAGGAAGCGAACCACCGGCAGCGTGGCCACGACCACCCGCTTCTCCGCCAGGCTGCGCAGGAAACGCCCGAGGCCGGAGTCGACCTCTCCGGGGACGACCCCCGCTACCTCGCGCTGAGCCGCGATGGCCTGGATCCACGCTCGCCAGAAGGCCCCGGTCCGCACCATCCGCGACAGCTCGTTCTCGCCGGGGCTCTTCGTGCCGATGAAGGTCCAGACTTGTGAGGCGGGCACATCGATGGCTCCGCGGGGGAAGATCACCTGCCCGGCGGAGCCGCCGCTCGGAGCGGTGACCGGATCGGTGTTGGTCACCGTGAGGGGCGAGATCGGAGCGGTCAGGTCGACCCACTCGCCGGGTCGAATCACCCGGATCTCCGGCACGCCCACCGCGAGGATCGCTTCCAGCCCGTCCCGTACCTCGTTGGCGCCCCGCAACTGGTAGACCGCGTCGAAGGGCATGGTGCCCGCCCCCGGAACCGGCATGAGCGTGGTCGGCGGGATTACGATGACCCCGCCGTTCCCGTCACCGGTGAGGGTGAGCACCGCCAGGTGGTCCAGCACGCCCCGGTCACCTTCCACCGCGACCGCCATGACCGGGGTGGGATCCACCGCCGCTTCCCACCCGGGTGCCGAAGGGTCGG
This sequence comes from Rhabdothermincola sp., assembly GCF_036846205.1. Lineage (NCBI taxonomy): Bacteria > Bacillati > Actinomycetota > Acidimicrobiia > Acidimicrobiales > Iamiaceae > Rhabdothermincola > Rhabdothermincola sp. The sequence continues at coordinate 15,461 of NZ_DAIUCK010000027.1, forward strand.
TGATGGCGCGGATCTCCCGCCCCTCCCGGCTGTCGAGGACCACCCGGGCGCCGGAGACGATCAGGATCGGTATGGCGAGGATGCACAACGCCAACGCAGCCGGGAAGCCGTACCGCCACCAGGCACTCGCCCCCGCCGGGCGGCGCGGCGGGGCCGGATCGGCTGGGTCACCGTGCCGGCCCGCACGCGAGGCCACTCTCATGGCCGCGATGGCGTCCTCGGCGAGCGTGTCCGCCACCTCGTCAGTGGGTGCCGTCACAGACCACTCCCCGGCATGAACCGGCGATGGAGGGCGGCGGCGTCATGGCTGTTCACGATAGATGCGACGCTCCCGGATGCAGGAAACGACCGCTGGTGGTACCAAGCCATCGAGGGGCCGGCCGTGGGCCGCGCGCCGGCGAAGGTCGGTGCTCGAGATATCAAGCCGAGGGATCTCGACCCGCTCGAACTCCCAGCCCGCCGGCGGAGAGGCGCTCGCCACACCGGGCCGGTCGACGAGCACGAGCGTGGCCAGCGCGGGCAGCTCGTGGCAGCGATCCCAGGTGAGCAGACCGGCCGCCGCGTCCGAGCCCATGATGAGGAACCGCCGCCCCCCGGGATCCGCCGTGGCGAGCTGGGCCAGGGTGTCCACCGTGTAGGACGGACCGCCCCGCTCGATCTCGAGCGGAGACGCTTCGAGGCCCTCGACGTCCCGGACGAGCGCTTCCACCATGGCCAACCGGTCGGCGGCGGGGGTCACCGGGTGGTCGGCCGACTTCTGCCAGGGATCGTTGGCCACGACCAGCAGGACCCGGTCGAGGCCGAGCTCGTGGCGGACGTTGACCGCGGCCACCAGGTGCCCGGTGTGGGGCGGATCGAAGGTCCCGCCGAACACGCCCAGTCGCTCACCCCCGCTCGACACGATGGCGCAGTGTACGGCCGGGAGCGATACCGGCCGGGAGTGGCACGGGCCCAATCGGGCCAGCGGCACGCGGCGACGACCGCGAATCTCGATCGACCTTTTCGGTCTCCGACGCGACACTTCCCGATGTGGGCGCCCTAGCCTGAAGTGAACACTCCAGAACGACGATGGCCGGTCACGCCCCGCGGTGACCGAAGTCACGATCGCGGGGTGGAACATTTCGGGTAGAGGCGACGCTTACATCTGTGTCATTCCCCCGCGCCGCCCCGGTGCTGCCGAGGCGGGCACAGCAGACACCGGGAGCCTGCTCCCGACGGAGATCATCCATGAGTGATTCGGTAGGCCAGTACCTCAACGAGATCGGCCTCGTCCCCCTCCTCACCGCGGACGAGGAGCGTGAGCTGTCCCAGATCATCGAGAAAGGGCGCGAGGCCCAGGCCCGCCTCGACGCCGGCGAGCGTGGGCGTGAGCTGCAGCGCGCCGTGCGGGAGGCCGCCGCCGCAAAGGACCGCTTCATCCGGGCGAACCTGCGCCTGGTGGTCAGCGTGGCCCGCCGCTACCCGTTGCCCCCGGGCATGGAGCTGCTCGACCTCATCCAGGAAGGCAACCTCGGGCTGGAGCACGCGGTCGACAAGTTCGACTGGCGGAAGGGCTTCAAGTTCTCGACCTACGCCACCTTCTGGATCCGGCAGGCCATCGGTCGGGCGCTGGACCAGAAGGCGAGCCTGGTGCGCCTTCCGGGGGACCGGTCCGCCAGCCTGCGGGCCGCCCTCCGGCAGGTGTCGGGCGACGGCGACGAGCTCGACGACGAGCACGCCCGGCTGCATCGCCTGACCACGCCCACATCGCTCGACCGCACGATCGGCGACGACGACAGCAACGAGCTGATCGACCTGCTGCCGGACACCAACCCGGGCCCCGAGGCCCAGGTCATCGCCCGGGCCGACGAGCAGATGGTCACCGATCTGCTCTCGGTGCTCGACGCCCGGGCCCGCTACGCGGTCGAGCAGCGCTTCGGCCTCACCGACGGCCGCAAGCGCAGCTACCGCGAGGTCGGCGAGGAGCTCGGGGTCACGGCCGAGGCCGCCCGCCGCCTCGTCAAGCGGGCGGTCAACACGGTTCGTGACCAGGCACCCGAGAACGCCTTCTTCGCCGCCTGAGGATTCGCCGACCGAGCTGGCCGGGCCGATATGACGTTGCGGTCCGGCCGGCTCGTCCGGCAACGTGGAGACCGGTGACAACCCCTGCGACCTGGACCCCGAGCAGCTGGCGGGACCTTCCCGCCATGCAACAGCCCGACTGGCCTGACCCTGGCGCGCTCGACCAGGCGGTCAAGACCATCGCGGCCCTCCCACCGCTGGTTTTCGCCGGTGAGGCCCGCAGCCTCACCGCGTCGCTCGCCGAGGTCGCCGCCGGTCGGGCGTTCCTGCTCCAGGCGGGCGACTGCGCCGAGTCCTTCGACGCCTTCTCGGCCGACTCGATCCGCGACAAGCTGAAGGTCATCCTGCAGATGGCGGTGGTACTGCAGTACTCGGCGGGAGTGCCGGTCGTGAAGGTGGGTCGCATCGCTGGCCAGTTCGCCAAGCCGCGGTCCGCGCCGACCGAGCGGGTCGACGGGGTCGAACTTCCCTCGTTCCGTGGGCACATGGTGAATGACATCGCCTTCACCGCAGCGGCCCGCCAAGCCGATCCCGACCGCCTGATCACCGCGTACCACCAATCCGCGGCCACCCTGAACCTGCTCCGGGCCTTCACCAAGGGGGGATTCGCCGACCTGTCACGGGTCCACGCCTGGAACCAGGAGTTCGTGGCCTCCAGCGCGGAAGGCCGCTCCTACGAGTTCGTCGCCGACGAGATCGACCGGGCGCTGCGGTTCATGGCCGCCTGCGGCATCGACACCCAGGCCGTTCCCCAGCTGCACACCGTGGACTTCTACACCAGCCACGAGGCGCTGATCCTCGGCTACGAGGAAGCGCTCACCAGGCAGGACTCGCTCACCGGTGACTGGTACGCGTGCTCGGCCCACATGCTCTGGATCGGTGAGCGCACCCGGCAGCTCGACGGCGCGCACGTGCACTTCCTCTCCGGGGTCAGCAACCCGGTCGGCTGCAAGATCGGGCCCACCGCCTCCGCCGACGAGGTGCTGGCGCTGTGCGAGGCACTCAATCCGCAGAGGGTGCCGGGCCGTTTGACGCTCATCACCCGCATGGGAGCGGACAAGATCGAGTCGCAGCTCCCACCACTGCTGCGAGCGGTGAAGGAGGCGGGTCACCCCGTGGTGTGGGCGTGCGACCCGATGCACGGCAACACCTTCACCTCACCGAGCGGGCGCAAGACCCGCCACTTCGATGCGGTGCTGGCGGAGATCGCGGGCTTCTTCCGAGCGCACGAACTGGTGCAGACCTGGCCCGGCGGGGTGCACATCGAGCTGACCGGCGAAGACGTCACCGAGTGCCTCGGCGGCGCCGACGAGATCCTCGACGCCGACCTCGACACCCGCTACGAGACCATGTGCGACCCCCGGCTGAACGCCCGGCAATCGCTCGATCTCGCCTTCCAGGTGGCAGCTCTGCTCCGTACCTGACGGGTCCGCTTGGAAAGCCAGGCCGGCTACCCGGCGTAGCGGGGTTGGGCCTGTGCAGCCTGCTCGGCAGCTCCACCAGGAACGGTCGTGGTCGTCGAGGTAGGCGGTGGGGCTACCTCGAGTTCATAGGCCCCGCTGTCACAGGCCGCGCCCTGCGGCCGTGACACCCCTCGCTGGTCGGTCGCCGGACAGCCACGAGCAAGGGCGTTGTCGACCGCCGGTGACCCCGCGGGGATGGCCATGGTCCGGGTCGGCCCGCCATTGTCCGCGAGAGGCGCGAGCTGTGGGTCGGCGCCTTCGCGGTCATTGGTGGCACCCAACGCACATGAGGTGTCGGCGACGACGTTCCCACCCCCCGAGACGGTGTCTACATCACCGTCGTAGATGCAGGCCTGGTCGTCACCTTGGAGGATCGAGCCTGTGACCCGGAACGTGAGGTTGTCCTCGAGGTAGAGACCGTCGCCAGCACGGGATGAGGAGTTCCCGGCGATGGTGACGAACGACAACTCCAAGGTGCCCTCCGCCGCGTAGATGGCACCCCCAGGCCCACCGGCGCGGTTTCCCGTGATGGTGCTGTTCTCGACTCGTATCACGACTCCCTCGTAGGGGGCGTAGATGGCCCCGCCATCTCCTTCCACCGAGTTGTCGGCAATGGTCGATCGGCGCACGGTGAGCTCACCGTAGAACGGCCCTTCGTCCGTCATGATCGAGGCGACCACCACGGTGCCGTCGCTGTCGATGTTCTCGTTGCCCACCACCTCCACCTGGTCGAGCAACAGCGTCCCGTAGATCAAGACGGCAGGACCACTGTCGCTGCTGCCGGTGAGGGTGAGCCCGCGGACGGTCACGTTCGCCCCACCGTTCACGAAGAGCAACGTGTCTCTGGACGGGCCATCGAGCACGGTGAGCCCGGCGCCGGCTCCGGAGATCGTCAACGTGACGCCGTCTTGCACGATCAACGCATCGCCGAGGTCGATCGTCATGGCCGGGACGGTCACCGAGGTGCTCCCGCCGGAGGCGTTCGCCTCCTCGACGGCGGCACGCAGCGTGCACGGACCGGAGCCGTCTGGGGCCACCGAGCACTGCCCGTCGCCCGGGTTGCCGTCACCCTGGTCCCCGTTCGAGTCGACGGTGAAGATGGCATCAGCACCCGCTGGCGCGGCTGGCACCAACCAGCAGGTCACACCAACCATCGCAGCGGTGAGTGCGATTGCGCGTCGCCAGATCCCCATCAGGTTTCCCTCCTCCCCGGAACGCTGCCCGCCGAGCATAGAGCACCACCGCCTCGCGGGAATGTTGATCGGTTGAGTCAGGATTGATAGGGTGAAATTCTGATCGGATTAGTCGAGTTTGTCGGCCCCGCCGGCCGCCTCGCACTGGTCCGAATGAGGCCGGCACACCGGCGTCCGAGCTGAGGGAGCGAGATGCTGCAACGGGAGATCGACCCCGCGATGGCGGCGGACATCGCCAAGTTCGAGGAGCAGCTCGACCGCTACCTGCGCGGCGAGCTGCCCGAGGACGTGTTCCGGGTGTTCCGCCTGAACAACGGCATCTATGGCCAGCGCCAGGGCGGCCACCACCAGATGGTGCGGGTCAAAGCCCCGTACGGCGCAATCACCGCCGAGCAGCTCGACCTGTGCGCCCACATCGCCGAGGAGTACTCCCGCGGGTGGGGCCACCTCACCACCCGACAGAACATCCAGTTCCACTTCGTGCCCCTCGAGCGGGTTCCGGCGTTGATGCGCGACCTCGCCACCGTCGGGCTCACCAGCCGGGAGGCCTGCGGCGACACGGTGCGCAACGTGCAGGGCTGCCACCTCGCGGGCGCCTGCCCCTACGAGGTGCTCGACATCAGCCCCTGGGCCGAGGCGACGTTCCGCCACTTCCTGCGCAACCCCCTCAGCCAGCGGCTGCCCCGCAAGTTCAAGATCAACTTCTCGGGCTGCAGCACCGACTGCGGGCAGGCCATGTTCAACGACGTGGGCGTCGTGGCGGTGACCCGCCGACTCGACGACGGCCGGCTCGAAGCGGGCTTCCGGGTGTACATCGCAGGTGGCCTGGGAGCGAACCCCCACCCGGCGCTGGCGCTCGAGGAGTTCACCGCCCGGGAGGACCTGCTACCCACCATCGAGGCCTGCCTGCGGGTGTTCGACCAGGCCGGCAACCGCGACAACAAGCTCCGGGCCCGCATGAAGTGGCTGATCGACACCCTCGGCTTCGAAGAGGTGCAGCGGCGCATCCTCACCACCCGCAAGTTCCTGCTCGCCTCCTCGAGCTGGCCCGGCGGCATCCCCGAGGAGGTCGAGAAGCTCGGTGACGCACCCGCCGGGGTGGCGGTCGGTGTGACCCCCACGACCATCGGCCAGGGCACGCCGGTGGCCCTCCGGGGCACCCGTCCCTACGAGCGGTGGGTGGACGCGAACGTGGTGCGCGGCGTGGCCAAGGGCACGGTGTCCGCCTACGCGTACGCCCGGCTGGGGGACGTGACCGCCGAGCAGTTCCGGGCGCTGGCATCGATCGTGCGCGAGCTCGGGATCGAGGTACGGATCACCAACCGGCAGAACTTCGTGTTCCGAGGCCTCACCGACCAGCAGCTCCCCACCCTGTTCGCCCGCCTGGAGGCGATCGGCATGGCCGAGCCGGGCGCCGAGCTGGCCCGGGACGTCGTGGCCTGCCCGGGTGCGGACACCTGCAACCTGGCGGTCACCCAGTCGCGGGGGCTGGCCGACGCCATCGGCACCGCGCTCGAGGACGCCGGGCTGGCGGAGGTGGGCGGGGTGCGGATCAACATCTCCGGCTGCACCAACTCCTGCGGCCAGCACCACGCCGCCGACATCGGCTTCTCGGGCGCGGAACGCCGGGCCCACGGCCAGGCCGCACCCGGCTACCAGATGCTCCTCGGCGGCTACGTCGGCCAGGAGCGCATCCACTTCGGTGACCGGGCACTGCGGCTGCCGGCGAAGAACGCCCCGGAGGCCGCCGTGCGGGTGGTGAGCCGCTTCGCCGCCGAGCGTGAGGCGGGCGAGACCTTCCGTCAGTGGCTGGATCGTTCCGGGGGCGCCAAGGCCGTGGCCACCGAGCTCCAGGACCTGGACCACTTCCCCACCCCGGAGGAGAACCCCGACTTCTACGTCGACTACGGCGAGACCGGCCCATACGTGGCCGAGGTCGGCGAGTCGGAATGCGCCACCTAGCGCTCGAGGACCCGGAAGCACCCGAGGCCGGAAGCACCTGAGAAACGAGCGGACGACCACTCGAGAGGCCACGATGCCAGCACGCTCCGACATCCCCACCTTCACCGACGCGGAGCTCGCGGAGCTCAGCGTCGAGTTCGAACGGCTTCCCGCGTCGAAGATCATCCAGTGGGCGGTCGACAACTTCGCCCCGCACCTCGCGCTGACCGCGTCGATGACCGACGCGGTGCTCATCGACCTGGCCGTCAAGGTCGACCCGGCGATCGAGGTGGTGTTCATCGATACCGGCTATCACTTCCCGGAGACCCTCGAGACCGTCGAGCGGGTGCGGCGGCATTACGGGCTGAACCTGCGCATCATGACCGTCCCGCCCCACGACGAGGCGCTCTGGCAGGCGGACCCGGAGAACTGCTGCTCGGCGGTGAAGGTCGGCCAGCTCGACCGGGCCCTGGCCGGCAAGGCGGCGTGGATGTCGGGCCTGCGCCGGGCGGAGGCCGACTCCCGCGTGCACGCACCCATCGTCGCTCGGGATCTGCGGGGGCTGGTCAAGGTCAACCCGATCGCCACCTGGACCGACCAGGACGTGGCCGGCTACATCGCCGATCACGGGATCCTCGTGAACCCGCTGCTCGAGCGGGGCTACACCTCGATCGGCTGCATGCCGTGTACGCAGCTCCCGACCGATCCGGACGATCCCCGCTCGGGTCGCTGGGCAGGGCGAGACAAGACGGAGTGCGGTCTGCATCTCTGATCGCCTGGCTCCAGACGCCGGGCGCGCTGCACGCCAGGTGAGGCGGGCGGCGAGCGCGACCTGCGGGCGCGACTTGCGGGCCCAGCAGGAGTCGTTGCAGCATACGGTCGTGGCGGAAACGACCGGTGTTGGATCGACCGCCGAGCGGGCGGGAACCCCGGACGAGCTGGAGATCCCCACCCGGGTGCTCGTGCTGGGCATGGCCCATCATGACGGGACGATCCTCGCCTCCGAGCTCTACCCCGTGGCCGAGGCCTGCGGGCAGACCGCGGATCAGGTGCGCTCCTGCCTGCGCCGTCTGGTGGCCGAGGGCCTCTTCGTCCGCAGCGGCGAGGGCCGCGACGCGGTCTTCGCCGCCACCGAGGCTGGGCTGCGAGCGCTCGGGGCCTCGCTGGAGAAGGCTCGCCTGGCCTACGCCCAGGACGCGGCGGGCAAGGGCTGGGACCGCACCTGGCGCCTGATCGCCTTCGCCATCCCCGAGACCAAGCGGGCGGCGCGCGACGCCTTCCGTGACCACCTGCTCGAGTTGGGAGGCGCGGCCATCCAGAACGGCCTGTACGTCTCGCCACACCGCTGGCACGACGATGCGCTCCGGGAGGCCCGCCGGCTCGGGGTGGCCGAACACGTGACCGCCGCGTCGACCGACGATCTGGAGATCGGCGGGGAGCGCGACCCCCGTGCCCTGGCGGCGAAGCTGTGGCCGATCGAGGAGGTGGCCGCCCGCTACGAACGCTTCATCGCCATCTACGAGGGGATCCCGGAGGACCTCGAAGAGATGCGCCGCCAGCGCCGCCGGCTCACCGAAGCGGAGTTCCTCCCGGGCGCGTTGATCATCGGCATCAAGTTCCAGGAGTGCTTCAACCTCGACCCGCTCCTGCCTCCCGAGCTGCTCCCCCGGCCATGGCCGGGGCGGCGCGCCCGGGAGCTGCTGGCCCGCAGCCGCCGGCTGGGCATCCTGTTGCGGGAGGAGCACAACAAGCCCCAGCTCTTCGCCCCCTGGGACGACGTCCTCGACAGCATCCCGTGAACCGCCGTCGCGTCGCAGCTCCGATTGCCGTGCTGGCCCTGCTGGCCGTGCTCGCCGGCGGGTGCGCGAACGGGGATCGGGCCGGTGACCACCAGCCCGAGGGGCCCACCACCACCGGCACCGCCGCGCCCTCGACGGCCCCGCCGCCACCGGTGGTGGCCCCCGAGGGCGCGGTGTTCACGATCCGGCCGTGGTTCGTGACCGACGCCGGTCTGGTCCAGGGCGAGGAACGCCTGGTGCAGGGGCCTGACGTGCTGGCCTCGACGCTCGAGCAGCTCCTCGCCGGGCCGACCGACACCGACCGCTTCTTCGGACTGGACACCGGTATCTCGTCCCGGGTGCGACTCCGATCAGCGACGGTCGACGGTGACACGGTGGTGGTGGACTTCGACCGGGCCTTCGAGACCGCCGACACCCAGCCCCAGGTGGCCCAGGTGGTGTGGACCCTCACCGAGTTACGAGGCGTGGCGAAGGTGAAGTTCCTCATCGACGGTGAGGACAACGGCGCCACCGGCGTCCGACCCATGGGTCGCAACGACACCCGGGTGCAACCCGCGAGCTGACCAGGACGGGCGAGCCGTCTCGATGCTTGCCGGGAGCGCCACCCCCCAACTAGGGTTCAGGCCGTTCACCCTGCTGCCGGCGTGGCCATGACGCGCGCCTGCTGCCGGGAGTACCGGGAGGAGAAGCATGCGCACGCGCAACTGGTCCAGGTTCGGGACGATGCTGGCAACGGTGGCAGCCACGCTGGCGGTGAGCAGCCTGGTGTGGGCCGGGCCCGCAGCCGCCGGGGATCCGACGGCGACCGCCGACGGGACCTGCGAGGCCGGCGAGGGCTTCATCCTGGTCGACATCGCCGACACCATCGGCGCAACCTACGACATCTACATCGACGGGACCCTGGTGGACGAGGATGTCACCGCCTCCAACGGCGACCCCTACAGCTACGGCCCCTACGACGACGGCACCCACACGGTGACCGTGTACTGGTACACCATCATCGACAACGTGTGGGCCACTGTCGAGATCCTCGACACCGAGGTCACCCTCGAGTGCACCCCCGAGCCGACCACCCCGAGCACGACCGTGGCACCCTCCACCACGGTGGCTCCGACCACCACGGCAGTGACCGCGGCGGTGGCCGCCCCACGGTTCGCCGGCTGACCGTCCCACCGTTCAGCGACTGACCGCCAACGGATCGCTGGCGGTCAGTCCACCCGGCGGGCGGCGATCCGGCGGTTGGTGGCGTTGGCGCAGGTGCCGGTCGACAGATCGAAGGTCCAGCCGTGCAGCTGGCAGGTGAGCGTGCAGCCGTCCTCGCCGATCTCCCCGAACTGAGACAGATCCGCCTGGCGGTGAGGGCACCAGCGCTGCACCAGCCAGTCCCCCAGGCGGATCATCTCGTCGATCTCACCGTGGGAAGCCGCCACGGAACGCTCCAGCACGTCGATCCGCTCCGGTGAGAGGGCCTTGAGGAACGAGAACAGCTCCTCGCAGTACGCCCCCGGCCGCCAGGCCCGGAAGCGCAGCGAGAGGAACAGGTTGTTCGACAGGTCGACCACCCGGTTCCGGATGCACCACTCCAGGAGCGGGGCCGGCAGATCGAGGCGGTACTGGTACTCGGTGCCGCCGTCCCAGGGCCCGATCCGCTGGTTGACGAAGTCGACCAGCACCTCCTGGTCACCGGCCCGGATCAGCACCGCCCGGCCGATGGTGGCACAGGTCTTCGGTGCCCGGGTCATGAGCGGCTCCCACCAGGCGGCGAGCCGCCCGGCCAGATCGGGCTGCGGTGCAGGCCAGCCCTGCTTCATCACCTCCAACCACGGCAGCCAGTCGGCCTGGTAGCGCTCCAGGTAGCGCCGCTTGTCGGTGAAGATCGCCCGCACCTCGTCGTCGGGCATCGGGTGGGTCACGGTGAGCGAGGGGGGCTCATGGCACACGTCGAGGGTGGTGCCGGGAATGGCCAGCACCCCTCCTTCGATGCCCTCGGCGTCGAGCCGCTCGAGGAAGACCGTGGCGTCGGGGAAGATGCTGTCGGGGGCCCGGTCGAAGTCGTTGAAGTCCCACAGCTCCGGGTCGAGGAAGCACGGCGGCCCGGCGGAGGGCACCACGTGGCGGGCGCCCACCGCCCGGGCGTAGCCGACCGCCCGGGCGAGCTGCGCCTCGCGCTTGGCCCGGGCCGCCGCCGAACGCTCCTCCGGGGGCATCTCGTAGACCACCGGCCACCACATGGCGCCCGAGAACTGCAGGAACACCAGGTCGATCGGTCCCAGCGAGCGGATCGCCGCCACGTCACTGGGGCGGCAGTCGTTCATGTTGAGGATGCGGGCGGTCTCGTCAGCGATCACGACGGCCGAGTCGCCGATGGGCCCGTCGGAGGGGGCGGTCTCGGCGAAGATCGCCACCTGCAAGCCGTCGAGGTCGAGCTGCTCGCCGTTCGGGCAGTGCACGACGTTGCCGAAGCCCAGCTCCCGCAGCGCCTTCTCCAGATCGGGGGTGGGGAACTCCGGCAGCAGCACCGGGGTGTCCTTGTCGACCCACTCGCTGAGGAACGGGGCGTCGAAGTGGTCGTAGTGCAGGTGCGACACGTACAGGTAGTCCGGGCGGCGGAGCCGTTCCTTGTCGAGGCCGTCGTTGCGGGGAAACACGAACCACGAGCCGTGGAAGGCAGGCACGAACCACGGGTCGCACAGCACCGATCCGTGCTCGGTCTCCACGAACAGGCCGGCATGGCCGATGACGGTGACACGCATCGGGGCGACGGTAGCCCCTCAGGCCAGGTTCTCGACGAATCGCTCGAGCTGGCGGAGGTTGCGGCACTCGAAGGTGCCGTCGGTGTGGATGCCGTACTCTCCGACGATCGAATCGCCGGTGTTCCAGTAGGCCCGCGGCTCAGGGTTGAGCCAGTACACGTGGCGGGCCTTCTTGCGCATCTCCTTGATCACCCAGGCCTGGCTGGCGTGGTAGTTGTTGCGAGCGTCGCCGAGGATCATCACCGTGGTCTTGGGCCCGATCTCCCGGCCCCAGCGGTTCCAGAAGACCTCGAAGGCGTGCCCGTAGTCGGAGTGCCCGTCGACCCAGACCACGTCCGCTTCGGTGTTGACCCGGTGCACCGCCTCGCCGATGTCGTCGGTGCCCTCGAAGAAGCGGGTGACCTCGTCGATGCCGTCGATGAACACGAACGCCCGCACCTTCGAAAACTGGTTCGAGATGGCGTACACGAGCTGGAGGGTGAACCGGGCGAACGCGGCCACCGAGCCGGAGATGTCGGCGATGACGAAGATCTCGGGCTTGGCCGGCCGGGGGTACTTGAACTTCGGCTCGGCGGGCACCCCGCCGTAGCTGAGCGAGTGGCGCATGGTGTCCCGGAAGTCGAGCGGTCCACGACGCCCGTGCTTGCGCTTGCGGGCCAGGCGGGCAGCCAGCTTGCGGGTCAGCGGGTAGATGGCCTTGCGGAGGTTGGCCATCTCCTCCCGCGAGGCGTGCATGAAATCGACGTCTTCGGGCAGCGGCTTGCGCAGGGTCTTGGCCATGGCCTCCACGCCGCGGTCGGCGACGAGACGGCGGCGGATCTCCGCTTCGACTTCCTTGCGGAGCCGGTCGAGGCGCGCCTCGAACTCGTCGCGCTCCAGCCGTTCCTCCAGGGCGGTGAGCGGCTGGGGGGCGTCGCGGCGGGTCTGCTCCATCAGCCGCTCGAGCACGTTGTCGAGGTCCAGGTTCCGCAGGGTGCGGTACAGGTAGTAGGTGCCTCCCACCGGGCGTCCCGGTTCCATGCCCGCGTAGCGGGTCACCGCTTGCCGGGCCAGGGCCCGCACCAGCGCGTCGTCGCCGTGCAGCAGCGCCTGGTAGAGCATCTCGGCCAGCTCCTCGGGCGACAGCGCCTCGCCGCCCGCGCCCGCGAGCTGCCCCGCACCCGCCATCTCCGCCGACTGCGGCGCTTCCCCCTCGGGACCTTCCTTCTCGTCGGGGCGCAGGCGGTACTGCCTGCCCCGCAAGGAGAAGTACACCTCGAAGACGGTCTCGAAGGCCCGCCAGTGGGCGTCGTTCTTCACCAGGGTGGCCCCGAGCGCGTACTTGAACGCGGCCCGGTCCTCGAGCGGGATGTGCTTGACCGCCTCCATGGCGTCGAGGTTCTCGGTCAGGCTCACCGGCAGGCCGGCCTCGCGCAGCTCTCGGATGAAGCCCTCGAGCAGCTCGAGCATCGGCCGGCCGCTGGTGGCGGGAACGGCGACGTCGCTCACCGGATCCTCGGGCGCATCACGCTCACGGCGCCACCTTGCCGAGGGAGCGCCGGCCACCGTCCTTGTCGTCGGTGAGCTCCTTGACCGCCTTGGCGATATCGGTCTGGTACTTGAGCAGGATGTTGATGGTCTCGGTGGCTTCCTTCTCGGTGACCGAGTCGATGCCGAGCAGCACCAGGGTGCGGGCCCAGTCGAGGGTCTCGGACACCGAGGGTGCCTTCTTCAGCTCAAGCTGGCGGATGGAGCGCACGATGCGGGCCACCTGATCGGCGAGGTTCTCGGTGATGTCGGGCACCTTGGCCAGCACGATCTCCTTCTCCCGCTCCAGGTCGGGGTAGTCGATGTGCAGGAACAGGCAGCGGCGCTTGAGGGCTTCGGAGAGCTCCCGGGTGTTGTTGGAGGTGAGGAACACGAGCGGGATCTGCGTGGCCGCCAGGGTGCCCAGCTCGGGGATGGACACCTGGTAGTCCGAGAGCACCTCAAGCAGGAGCGCTTCGGTCTCGATCTCGACCCGGTCGACCTCGTCGATGAGCAGCACCACCGGCTCCTCCGCCCGGATGGCCTCCAGCAGCGGACGGGTGAGGAGGAACTCGTCGGAGAAGATGTCGGTCTCGATGTCGTCCCAGGTGGTCTCACCCTGGGCGAGGTTGCGGTCGGCTTGGATGCGCAGGAGCTGCTTCTTGTAGTTCCACTCGTAGAGGGCCTTGGACTCGTCGAGGCCTTCGTAGCACTGCAGCCGGATGAGCCGGGCGCCGAGGATCTCGGCCACCGACTTGGCGAGCTGGGTCTTGCCGGTGCCGGCGGGACCCTCGACCAGCACCGGCTTGGCGAGCCGGTCCGCGAGGTACACGACCCCGGCGATGCCCTCATCCGCGAGGTAGTTGACCTCGCGCAGCTGCTCCCGCACGGACGCCGGCGACTCGAAGCGATAGTCCATCCTGCGAGCCTACCGGCGCTCTTGACCGCCCGGTCAAGGTAGGAGCGGCGGCCGTCGAGGACGGGGGCCGGATCGGCGGGCCGGTCAGCCCCGGACCTGGCCGCTGCCCCGCACCACGTACTTGGCGGTGGTCAGCTCCCGCAGCCCCATCGGCCCCCTGGCGTGCAGCTTCTGGGTGGAGATGCCGATCTCCGCGCCGAAGCCGAACTCGCCCCCGTCGACGAACCGGGTGGAGGCGTTCACCAGCACCGCCGCCGCGTCGACCTCGCGGCAGAACCGCTCGGCGGCCTCCAGCGAGCGGGTGACGATGGCTTCGCTGTGGCCCGAGCCGAACCTGGCGATGTGGTCGATCGCCGCGTCGAGGTCCGGCACCACCCGCACCGCGAGCTTCAGGTCGAGGAACTCGGTGGCGTACGCCTCGTCGTCGGCCACCCCGGCGCGGGGCACCAGCGCCCGGGTCCGCTCGTCGCCGAGCAGCTCGACGCCCTCGAGCGCCTCGGCCGCCCGTGGCAGGAACGACTCGGCCACCGATTCGTGCACCAGCAGGCTCTCCGCCGCGTTGCACACGGACGGGCGCTGCGTCTTGGCGTTCACCACGATGGCCAGCGCCATGTCGAGATCCGCCGACTCGTCGACGTAGACGTGGCAGTTGCCGTCACCGTCGATGACGTAGGGCACCGTGGCGTGCTCGAGGATGGACCGGATCAGCGCCGGGCCTCCCCGGGGGATGAGGCAGTCGATCGTGTCCCGCTGGCGCATGAACTCCACCGCGGCCTCATGGCTGGTGTCTTCGAGCAGCACCACGCAGTCCGCCGGCAGGCCGGCCTTGCCGATCGCCTCCCGCAGCACCGCGGTGATGGCCACGTTGGAGTCGATCGCCCCCGACGAGCCTCGCAGGAACGCGGCGTTGCCCGACTTCAGGCACAGCGCCGCCGCGTCGCTGGTCACGTTGGGCCGGTTCTCGTAGATGATGGCGATCACCCCGAGCGGCACCCGCACCCGCTCGATGCGCAGCCCGTTGGGCCGGACCCACCCGTCGAGCACCTCCCCGACGGGGTCTGCCAGCGCGGCGACCTCCCGCAACCCCTCGGCCATGGACTCGACCCGCGCCGCCGTCAGCGTCAACCGGTCGATGACCGTGGTGCTCGCACCCGACTGGCGGGCTCGCGCCACGTCGGCCGCGTTGGCGGCCAGCACGTCGTCGACGCGGGCCACCAACAGGTCGGCCGCGCCGCGCAGCGCGTCGTCCTTCACCGCGGTCGAGGCCCGGGCCAGCACCCGCGACGCGGCCTTCACCCGCCGGCCCAGCTCGGCGATCGTCACGCTCGACTCGTCAGGGGACGCCACGGGTAGCCAGGCTACCCGCCACTAACCTCGCCGCCGTGCGGATCGACCCCGGCCTCGACACCGCCGTGCGCGCCTTCGTCGACGAGCTCACCCCCCGGCTCGAGGCCATCGTGGCGGGGCTCGACGGCGGCGACCCCGGCACCGCCCGCCAGGACGTGACGCTCGAGGCGTACAACCTGTGCCGAGCCTTCATCGACGCCGACGGCCTGGCCACCGATGACGAGCTGTGGGCGTTGATCCAGGCGTTCTCGCCCCGGCTCGACACCCAGCTGCTGCGGGCCACCCCGGCGGACGTGCGGGAAGCAGGCCTGACCGCCGGCGCCCGCGGCTTCCTCGACGAGCCCTCCACGATGTTCGAGATCCTCCTCGGGGTGGACGGCCGCGAGGGCAGCGCACACGCCCGCGCCTACTACGAGCAGGCGATCGCGCTGGCCCACACCGTGGCATCGCTCGACCTGCATCCCAGCCGGGCCGAGCTGGTCGCCATCGAGGGGTTCCGGGGCATGCTGCTCGATGCCATCGCCCGGGCCCGGCCCGCCCCGCGGCCGGCAGGCACCGGGCCCGAAACGCCGACCCCCCGGTCCGGCGGCAAGGGGCGAGACACCGAGTCCGAGCCGGAGGAGCTGCCCCCGCCCCGCCCGCTGGAGGAGCTGCTCGCCGAGCTCGACGCGCTGGTGGGCATGGAGGCGGTGAAAGAGGAGGTGAAGCTGGTCGCGGCGCTGATCCAGGTGCAGAACCTGCGCCGAGCCCGCCAGCTCCCCGTGCTCGAGCAGAGCCGCCATCTCGTGTTCACCGGCAACCCGGGCACCGGCAAGACCACCGTGGCCCGCCTGCTGGCCCAGATCTACCGCACGCTCGGGGTGGTGGCTCGGGGCCATCTGGTGGAGACCGACCGGGCCGGGCTGGTGGCGGGGTTCGTGGGCCAGACCGCGACCAAGGTCACCGCGGTGTTCGACCAGGCCGACGAAGGGGTACTGCTGATCGACGAGGCGTACGCCCTGGTTCGGGGCAGCGAGCAGGACTTCGGCCGGGAGGCGATCGACACCATCGTCAAGCTGGTGGAGGACCGCCGGGATCGGATCGTGGTGATCGCGGCGGGCTACCCCGACGAGATGGACGCGTTCGTCGACGCCAACCCCGGCCTGCGATCCCGGTTCCCGAAGACGATCTTCTTCCCCGACTACACCACCGACGAGCTGGTGCAGATCTTCCAGAGCCTCTGCGACCGCTCCCACTACCGGCCCGACGAGGAAGCGCTCGAGGCGGTGCGGGCGTGGCTCGACGCCCAGCCCCGGGTGAAGGGCTTCGGCAACGGCCGGCTGGTGCGCAACCTGTTCGAAGCGGCCGTGGCCCGCCAGGCCACCCGGGTGGTGGCGATCGACCAACCCACCGACGACCAGCTCGTCGGGCTGGTCGCCGCGGACATCCCCGCGATCGGTGAAGGCCCCGGCACCGCGGGCCCGACCGCCGGGCGGGCGCCATGAAGCGGATCGCCGCCCTCCTCGCCGCGGCCGGCATGATCGCGGCTGCGGTGCTGGTGCGCGGCTGGCTCGACCAGCGCGACCAGCCCGGCGGGGGGAGCAGCCCGGCGTCGGGGAAACAGCTCACGCTGGTGTGCGTCACCGAGCTGGAGGCGGTGTGCGCCCAACTCGCCCGCAACCAACCGGGCATCCAGGTCCGCACCGAGGACGTGGCCACGACCATCGCCGCGCTCAGCGCGAGCGACGCCGACGCCTCCGCGATCGACGGCTGGCTCACCTTCGCCCCGTTCCCCGAGCTGGTGGACGAGCAGCGGGCCCGGGCGGGCCTCCAGCCCGTCCTGGCCGACCCGACCGCGCCGCTGGCCCGCTCCCCGCTGGTGATGGCGGTGTGGAACGACCGGCGAACGGTGCTGGAGACGACCTGCCCGGCCGGTGGGATCACCTGGCGATGCGTCGGCGAGCTGGCCGGGCGACCGTGGGTGGACCTCGGTGGGGGCGCGGCGTGGGGGGCGGTGAAGCCCGGCCAGCCCGCGCCGGACCGCACCGCGGCCGGTTGGCTGGCCCTCGCGCAGGCGGCGGGGTCGTGGTTCGGCCGCACCGACTTCGCGGCCAACGACTTCCAGGACCCGGCCTTCCGCCGGTGGTTCGAGCAGCTCGAACGAGGGGTGCCGTCC